>JAGLRY010000175.1 GCA_023135995.1 Candidatus Aminicenantota bacterium
TTTTTTATGAATAGTTCAGGTTAGGAAGATTTAACGATGAATTCACATGTAAGGTTCGGCTTGGTAAAATCAGGTCTCGATGCGCATACTCTGGGGATCACTAGCCTCGCCCAACTCCTTGAAGAATGCAGTTTTCGAGTTTTTAAAGCCGATACCGCTATCACCGAAGCCCTCGACCGCATTTCGGAATCCCGGTATTTCCAGATCTTCAGAGACTGGCTAATCCAGAACCATTTGAGTCACCTCGGTTTCAGCTACCGACTCGACCCTAGACAGGCCGTGGACCTCTTCAGCCGCATGGTTCATCACCTTAAAGAGGGTCATCTCTATTCCGCGGACATGAAGAGCCCGATCAAGAAAATATATTTTGCCGGATTACCCGAGGCGTGTGACATTGTGACAAAAACATTCCAAGGACAATTCCCCGTATTCAGAGGTGATGAAACGTCTGTGGAGACATTGGAGCGGCTGGGAATCCCTGAGAAACTCATCCCAAGATCGATCCGTGAGAATTCCATTTACGATGACCTGCGCTTGACCTTTGGAAAAACACTGATCAGGGAAGAAAAACAGTTCACGATCCGTCCGTTGCCGTCCGGCGCGTACAGTGATTTCGGGACACACAGGGATCATCTGATCAAGCGCCTGTCCTCTGCGTGCAGGCGAGGATGTCTTCCCCTGATGAGGGTCCATGCGGGACCCTATCTCAGTGATAGGGAGAGAGCATTGGCACTCTTTTCCGACTGGCTAAAAAAGTTGGCGAAAGCCCGGTTCCTGGACATTGTCTCGGTGGGGTCCTCTCAATTGAGCCAATCGATGTTCGGAGAGGATTGGGGCGATCGGCCCAATGGGGGAGGCGTCCCGTTCAACAGTGAGTTCGAGCTTCAGGCGATCCGAGAGGATGCGGCGCCCATGCTTGTCAGAGCTTATTCTGCCACAAAAAACATCCCAGATATGGCAAAGATCCTCGAGAGAAACCTGAATATGGCCTGGCATGCTCTTTCTCTCTGGTGGTTTAATCAGATAGATGGAAGAGGGCCCCTGAGTTTACGGCAGAGTCTATTCGAGCACATGGAGACTCTAAAATATATCTCCTCTGTGGGCAAGCCATTTGAGCCCAATCTTCCTCATCATTTTGCTTTCAGGATGGGATATTTTCCTGTGCCCTATCTTTGGGAGGGCAGAGACAAATTCGCGAATGCAGTGAATTGGACAACAATAATACTCGATGGCGGTGTTCATCTTGTCGATGATCGTGGAAACAAATTGAATGTACACGACCGGCTCATGGAGATCAAAAACAGAAATACCCCTAGGCCCCAGCGATAGTGAGTTCACTGATCTTGATCGTCGGCCCGGCGATAGGACTCCTGAATTCCAGGTCGTTTCCGATCTTTTCGATGGAGTTGAGGATGCTTCCCAAGTTTCCTGAGATCGTGATCTCAGAGACCGGATAGACGATCTCCCCCTTTTCCACCCACAAACCGAATGCTCCACGGGATATATCACCGTTTATGGGATTGAGGCCGTGACCTATGGTTCTGATAAGGATAAGCCCCTCATCCAGTGTCGAGATGATCTTTTGAGGGGGAAGAGTACCGGCATGGAGATAAAAATTGTGTGGCCCGATTCCACCGCCATCTGCATTCCCGGTGGACTTGAGATTGAGCTTCCTGGCGGCATAGGTATTGCAGAGATAATTTTTAAGAATTCCCCTTTCAATGATCTGTGTTCTTTGTGAGGGGACTCCCTCCGAGTCGAACGGAGTTGTCCCCAGCAAACCTGGTTTCAAGCCATCATCCGAGACAAAAATTGCGTCGCCGGCGACTTTATCACCCAGTCTATCGGTCAGGAAAGAGGTTTTCTGGTAGATGGCGTTTCCGGAGACACACGCAAAAAGGAAGCCTAAAAGCCAGGACGTCATTGGAGGCTCAAACACAACCGGAGCGGCCTGTGTCTGGATCTTGCGCGGGTGAAGTTGACGAACAGTCCTTTCTATACATGTTGACGCGATCTTTTCGGATGTTTCAAGATCTTTAAAGGTCCTTTGGGTGGAGGCCCAAGAGCCTTCCACTTTGTTATCCGTTTCCCCAGCTTGAAGCCCGAGACCGAGAGAACAGAATGTCTCCTCATATTCCCGGGAAAAACCAGAGGAGTTGACTAGAGTCGTTCGAATGACTCGCGTTTCAAAACTTGCTCCGTGGGAGTTTGTGATCCTCTTGTCGGACAGGCCGATCCTCTCCGTCTCCAATGCCAATTCGATCTTTTTATTGGGGTCCAAAACTGGGATCTCAGGATCATATAGCAGAAGGGCGGAGGCTTTGATTTGAGATTTGCGGAGGTGGGGAAGTCCGCCACATTCATCCCTGCCAGCCAGTTCGGCACGTTTGATGGCATTTGCGACAAGATTCTCAAGCTGAGCCTTGTCGAGGTCAGAAGAGGAGGCATGTGCTGTTTTCTGGTCCTTGATGACCCGGAGGCTTAGGCCTCGAGATCCTGCTTCGCAAAGGTTCTCGATATGACCCAAGCGTACATCGACCGAGAATTCAGTACCTTCCAGGATAGTGACCTCGATCTCATCGGCACCATGTGATCTTCCGAACATCACCAGGTTTTCAGCGAGTGCCTTCAACGGAGAACCCGCGTTTGCCTTGGTCATGATTGTCCGCCCACCGTCATTCGTGAGATTTTGAGTGTGGGACACCCATCCGTTACAGGCACAGCCTGCCCCTCCTTTCCACAGGTTCCGGTTTGAAACCCGAATTGGAGGTCAGCACCGACTTTTTCGATTTTGTTGAGGATATCGATGTTTGTCCCTATAAGAGTTGCCTGTTTGACAGGAGAGGTTAGCCGTCCATTCTCTATGAGGAATCCCGAACTCACTGAGAAAGTGAATTTTCCCGAGTCCTCCACTTGTCCTCCCTGGAATTTCTGGGCGTAAAAGCCTTTGTTCACAGATTTAATGATCTCTTCTGGATCATACTCTCCCTTGTCGATGTACGTGTTGCTCATCCTCGGGATGGGAATACAGGTGAAGTCCTGTCTGCGGCCGTGTCCTGTCTCGGGCAAACCCATAAGTCTAGAGGAAAGCCTATCCTGGAGAAGACCGACGAGTTTTCCCTCTACGATGAGAGGAGTCTTTTTGGGGATCGTGCCTTCGTCGTCCACGTTGTATGAGCCTCGAAAGTTGAGTAGAGTGGGGTCATCATAGATCGTCAAGGTCGGCAGGCCCACCTGACTGCCCATCTTATCCCAGAAAATGGATGTTTTTTTCCTGATAAAATCTGCCTCGAGCAGGTGCCCCACTGCTTCGTGGATCAGAACACCGCTGTGGCCAGGAGCGAGGACAACAGGCATCTCGCCAGCAGGGGGACTTGTGGCCTCCAGCAGATGCAGAGATTCTTTGGCCGCTTCTTGACCGATTCCTTCAGGGGTGAGCACGTGTCTAAAGTACTCCAATCCGACTTTGCCGCCCCCCCCGCAATAACCGGCTTCTCGTTTCCCCGAGTGCTCGGCCACGGCAAGACAGACCAATTTAACGAGCGGTCTTCCATCGGCTATGGACAGTCCCTCTGAGTTGACGATCCGGACATGCTGGATCTGATCGACGAGCGAGGCTTTCACTTTTTTGATTTTGGGGTCGAATTTCTGAGCGGCGTCATAGGTTTGACGAACAAGGGAAATCTTGTCCCCCAAAGATGCCAGATGGGCGGGATCGAGCACCGGGTAAAAATTATGGGGGAGAGGAGTGGGACAAAAGGAGGTGGGATCTTGCGCCGAGCTCTCCGATGAAATAGAAGCAGCAGTGAGAGCGGCGTTCTTGATCTTTTCGATGGAGATGTCGTTTGTGTACGCGTAACCTGTTTTGTCACCGGAGTTCACGCGGATCCCTAAACCCAGGCTGATGCTCTCTGAAGTTTCCTTGATGATGTCCTCTTCCATGTTTATGAGGCTGAAAGATTTATGCTCAAGGTAGATCTCTGCAAAATCACCGCCCCGGGAGAGAGCGACATGCAGGATTTTTTGAAGGTCTGAGTCTGAGAGATGAAAATGATCCTTATAGGCCAAGTGTTTCAATTCGGATTCTCCACGGTCTAGATCTCACCCGCGACAGCCAAAAGGCGGATCTCCTTTATTGACATGTTTTTGATTCCCAGTTTCTCAACAGTCCGGCCTTCGGCCCAAAAATCTTTATCCCTGATGATCGAGACGATGTGAATAATGAAAATAGGAATCGCAAATCCATTATAACTCAAAACAACTTTCCTGAAACGTAAAATGTGAAATAAAAACTGTGAATGATCAGCAGCCAAAGAAACCTTTTGGCGAATTTCTTTTTACTTTTTACGATTTAGGAATGGCAAGGTGAGAAAAAGGATACTGAGAATGCCCAGTGAATATTCGAAGAGGTTGCTTATCAGGTGGACTCCGATGCCCGAGAGGATGGCGATTCTTTGCTCGAAGTCCATCAACTGAAAGGTCAGTGCCCAGCCTGATTCCCACGTCCCGAATCCAGCGATGCCCTTAATGGGGAGAGCACCGGTCAATTCTGCGCCAGTGATTCCCAAGATGGTTTTCCAGAAACTCAGATTTGCAAGAGAAAAACCGTGGTTATGAAGAAGTGAAAGAAGCAAGAAATAAAGAGAACCGTATTTTGCCAATCGTATGAGTAACGAGAGAAGAAACAGCGGCCATTGGATCTTTCTGTTCTTTATGTGCTCCAGCCCGTCGATCGTAAGGCGGATCTTGTGTACGGATGACTCAGCCCATTTTTTTGTTCCAAACCCCAGGGATTTCAAAAGATAGGTGTAGGCTTTCAGAAATATCATCGAAAGGGGGATGATTCGATGTAAGATAAGAAAAATGAGCAGCAAAAAAATAGAAGCTATCATTAGTAATGTCAGGTTAGATAAAGATGAAGCCCCCAGCCCTACTATGAGCATGGAAAGGATAAGAAAGGGACTGAGCGTGAGAAAATCAAACACAAAAGCGACCACAAACGTGGATGCCGCCTGTTCGAACGGATATTTGAGCCTTTTGTTCAACACATACACATACGAGAGAGAGCCGATCCTTGCAGGGAACAGGTCCACGAATAGATTGCGTATGAATGTGACCAATAGAATATTTCCAAAGCTGATTGTGCTGGGATAGAGGAGCCATTTGTAGCGTAAAGCACGCAGCCCCGATGCAGTGAGAGAGATGCCCAAAAAAGCATAGAGTGCTGGATAAAAGATATTGGAAAAGGTTTGGATAAGATCATCGGCAGTGATGCGGGATAATAAGAGCCTTACCAGAAATACAGAAAGCAAAATGGACAGGATGAGTGATATAATCCTTTTTTTGGACATGTGTGTTCTTTATTTTCGAGCACTTTCCAGAGAAAGTCAATCGATCTGGCTGGAGCATAAGCATACTTCAAGGCTTAATATGCCCATTGACGGTTTGTCAGGAAAAACTTATAATTTTTCCCATGACACCTGAAATCGACACAATCATAGAGGCTGCATTAAAAGAAGATATGCCCGACGGGGATGTCACATCGGAAAGTTTAATCCCGCCCGAATCTATCTCCAAGGCGATTTTCCTTGCAAAGGAGGATGGTGTTCTTGCCGGAATTGATGTGGCTGCCCGTGTATTTTGGAAAATCGATCCTCATGTCGCTTTTGCGAAAAATGTCGAAGACGGAAGCTCGATCAGGGCAGGAGATACTCTAGCGCGAATTGAAGGTCCTTCCGTCTCCCTTCTAAAGGGAGAGCGGACAGCCCTTAATTTTCTGCAGAGGATGTGCGGGATCGCAACCTTGACCCAAAGATTTGTCCAGGGTTTAGAGGGATCTCAGACACAAATTCTGGATACAAGGAAGACAACACCCTCATTGCGAAGTCTGGAAAAGTATGCCGTGAAGATGGGAGGTGGGACTAATCACCGTCTCAGCCTTTCGGATATGGTGCTGATCAAGGACAATCATCTCAAGATCGTGGGCAATATTTCAAAGGCTGTAAAGAGGGCCAGGGACAAGGTCGGTCCAGATGTGAAAATCGAGGTCGAGACCACGACTCTCGAAGAGGTTAAAGAAGCGGTGCGCTCCGGAGCAGACATGATTTTGCTGGATAATATGTCCCCTGAGAGAATGAGAGAGGCTGTGGAGTGGGTCAATGGGAGGATTCCCCTTGAGGCATCGGGCAATGTGAAATTGTCGACACTTAAAGAGATCGCCTCCTCTGGAGTCGATTTTATCTCTGTCGGGAGCTTAACGCACTCTTACCAGTCGCTGGATATCAGCATGGAATTTCTTTGATCCTGGTCTGTTTTATTGGAATGTCTGGAAGGGAGGTTTGAAGAGTGGACAGTAAACTGATTAAAAAAACGGATGTTCTTGTGATTGGCTGCGGGATTGCCGGTGCCAGTGCAGCCTTGGAAGCGGCCAAATGCGGTCTCCGTGTTGTCGTCATCACGAAACATTCCGAACCACAAGAGTCGAACACATATTACGCACAGGGAGGGATCGTCTCTCTCGGTCCCAATGATCATCCAGAGCTGTTGAAAAATGACATCATCCAAACTGGCGACGGCATCAACAATCCAGAGGCAGTGGATATTCTTGCAGAGGAGGGGAAGAGCCTCGTTGACAGCATCCTGATAAAAGAGTTGAACATCCAGTTTTCTCGAAGCTCACCCGAGGCTCTCGATTATGCCCAGGAAGCCGGACACACAAGACGCAGAATCCTTCATATCAAGGATACAACAGGTCAAACCATCGAGGAGAGATTCATACAAACGTTGCAGTCTTATTCCAATGTTACATTCTTGACTGGCCACACCGCAGTGGACTTGCTGACCGTTCCCCACCACTCCAAAAATCCTGTATCCTTTTATCGAGAACCGCAATGCATCGGTGCTTATGTTTTGGATAATCACGCACAAAAGGTGAAGACCATTTTTGCTCCTTGCACAATTCTAGCCACAGGTGGTTGCGGTGCTGTTTTTCTCTATACATCTAATCCCAAAGGAGCCATCGGGGATGGATACGCCATGGCTTACCGGGCGGGTGCTAGACTGGTGAACATGGAATACATCCAATTTCATCCGACTTCTTTATTTCACAGAGATGCCGACGGTTTCCTCATATCCGAAACAGTCAGGGGGGAAGGAGCTCGTTTAAAAACGAGGGAAGGCCGTACATTCATGGATAATTACAAGATGAAGGAGATGGCTCCGCGTGATGAAGTCACACGTGCTATATACGAGGAGATGACAAACAGCAATTCCAATTATGTCTACCTGGATTTGGCGTCTTGTGCGAAAGTTGATATCAAAAAAAGATTTCCAAACATCTATAAAACATGCCGCGAATATGGCATAGACATCACAAAAGAGCCTATTCCTGTCGTTCCTGCAGCTCACTATTGTTGCGGGGGGATTATGGTGGATGTTTGGGGCGAGTCCTCCCTTAAAGGACTTTACTCAGTAGGCGAGGTTTCCTGCACAGGCCTCCATGGGGCGAACCGTCTTGCTTCGACATCCCTTCTTGAAGGATTGGTTTGGGGGGTTCGTACGGCCAAGAGGATCGCCTCGCGATTTGATCCAAAAACTTCCCATAAGCCCTCAGATATCCATGAGTGGTATTACCCCAAAAAGGAAGAAGAGATCGACCCTGCTCTGATCAACCAGGACTGGCTGTCCATCAAGTCGACGATGTGGAATTATGCGGGAATCATCCGGACGACAAAGCGTTTGGAAAGAGCGAGAGCGGATCTGGATTATCTCCGTCATAGGATCGAAAAATTCTACAGGGAAGCGACCATGGAGCCCAAGGTTGTGGGGCTCAAACACGGGATTCAAGTCGCTCAGTTGATCACCTATGCAGCACTCGGTAATCCTGTCAGCAGAGGCGCCCATTTCATAAAAAACTAAAAATCGAATTGTTGTGGAGAATTAGGAAAACTTCCTCTATAATAGCACAATAAAAACCGTTGGTTGGAGTGAATGATGCGAAACAGTGACAAAATCAAAGACACGCTCAATCTACCCAAAACATCCTTTTCCATGAAGGCAAAACTTGCGCAAAAGGAGCCTGAGATCATCAAGAAATGGGATGAGATAAAGCTGTATCACAAGATCCAGAAAAGACGCGAGCATGGAGACAGCTTTGTTCTCCACGATGGGCCTCCCTATGCCAACGGCAATATCCATCTTGGGACTGCGCTGAACAAGATCTTGAAGGATTTTATCATCAAGTCCAAGAACATGCTGGGACTAAAAGCTCCCTATGTGCCCGGCTGGGATTGTCATGGCCTTCCCATTGAGATCAAAGTGGACCAGCAGCTCGGTAAGAAAAAGAAGGACATGTCTTTAATCGAGATCCGGGAAGAATGCAGAAAATATGCCCTAAAATATGTGAGTATTCAAAGAGACCAGTTCAAGAGACTGGGCGTTTTCGGAGAGTGGGAAAAGCCCTATCTGACGATGAATCCAGAATATGAGGGCGAAGTTATCCGTCACCTTGCGGCGTTTTTCGCCTCTGGGAATGTCTATAAAGGAAAGAAACCCGTCTATTGGTGCATAAGCTGTAAAACAGCACTCGCCGAAGCTGAGATCGAATATAAAGACCGTAAGTCCCCATCCATTTATGTCAAGTTCTCCATGATCTCCGACCTCTCCGAGAAATTCCCCGAGCTAAAGGGGAAGAATGTGTCAGTTCTCATCTGGACAACAACTCCGTGGACACTTCCTGCAAATCTGGCTATCGCCTTTCATCCGGATTTCGAATACGCTGCATTCGAAACCAACGGCGAGGTTTTGATCGCAGCCAAACGGCTGGTTCCTGTTATTTCCGAGGAACTGGGGCTTGCCAAAAGCGAGATTTTAATAACTTTTTTGGGTGTTGATGTCGAGGGGCTGAAAGCGCAGCATCCCTTTATTGACCGGGAATCACTGTTTGTCCTGGCCGACTATGTGACCCTCGATCAGGGAACGGGAGCTGTTCATACTGCGCCGGGGCATGGTCATGAGGATTACCTGACAGGACTGGCTTATGGATTGGATATCTATAATCCTGTGGATAGTGATGGAAAATTTATCACTAAGGTCGAGAAATACAAGGAAATGAATGTTTTTGATGCCAATCAGGCGATCATGGACGATTTGCTGAAAGAGGAGAAAATGACCCGGACAGAAGACATTGTCCACTCCTACCCTCATTGCTGGCGCTGCAAGAATCCGGTGATTTTTCGGGCAACCTCCCAGTGGTTCATCTCTATGGAAGAGAATAACCTGAGGAAGAGATCCCTCGAAGAGATCAAAAAGATTAACTGGATCCCTCCGTGGGGAGAGGAGAGGATCGCCAATATGGTTGAGGCTCGGCCTGATTGGTGTATCTCCCGGCAGCGTTCGTGGGGCGTACCGATCCCCGCATTCTACTGCGAAAATTGCAGCACGATCCTTGCGAATGAGAATATGTCTCTCAAGATCGCGGATGTCTTTTCTGAGGAAGGCTCGAATGCTTGGTTTACTAAAACAGTAGAAGAACTGTTACCCCCTGGAACAAAATGTCCGCAGTGTGGCTCGGGGATCTTTAAGAAGGAAAATAACATTCTCGATGTCTGGTTTGAATCCGGAGCGAGTCACAATGTGCTCGGGAAACGAAGCGACCTGCCTTGGCCATCTGATATCTACATCGAAGGACATGACCAGTACAGGGGATGGTTCAACAGCTCTCTTCTCGTTGGGGTTGCCACGAAAGGGGCCTCTCCCTATAAGAGCTGTATCACCCATGGATTTGTCTTGGATGAGAAGGGGAGAGGAATGTCCAAATCCCTGGGCAATTTTATCGAGCCTGAAGAGATCATTTCCAAAAATGGGGCCGAAATCCTAAGACTCTGGGTGGCGATGCTCAACTACAAGGAGGATGCCCGGTTTGGCGGCGAGACTTTGCAGCGTCTCGTGGAGGCTTACAGGAAAATACGGAACACTTGGCGTTTCATCCTCGGTAACCTCGATGATTTTAAGCCGGATGAAGAATCTGTACCAACAGAAGATATGGTTCTTTTCGACAGATGGGTTCTGGAAGAATTTTCGCAATTGAGCAAAATAATCCTCAAGGCTTATGAGGATTATGAATATCACATCATCTATCATAGGATGTATAACTTTTTTACGGTTGACCTGAGTGCTTACTATCTAGACGTACTCAAGGACAGGTTGTATTGTTCCGGCAAAAGGTCATTACTGAGAAAATCAGCCCAAACAGCGCTTTTCGAGATCCTAAAAACAACACTGGTTTTGGCGGCCCCTCTGCTTCCCTTCACCACAGAGGAAGCATGGGAAGCCATGCCCCCATTTAGAGGGAAAGAGGAGTCTGTCCACTTGGAGTTGTTTCCCTCCTTTGATAAAGAATGGCTTGGAGCGGATCAGTTCCAAGAATGGAAAGAGTTGAAAGGAGTAAGGGAGAGCGTTCTTAAGGAGTTGGAGATCGCCAGAGAATCAAAACTGATCGGCAATTCTTTGGAAGCGCGAGTAACACTTAAAGTCCCCCCATCCCTACAGCACATTTTGAATAAATATGCAGACGAAATGGCATCTCTTTTTATTGTCTCTTCGGTCGAACTCGAGGCTCACTCTGAAACGGAGTTGGGTATCCAAGTTTCCAGGGCCGAAGGAGAAAAGTGCCAGCGCTGCTGGAATTACTCTCCATATGTGGGGACGAACGACGAATTCCCTGTTTTTTGTCAGCGTTGTGAAGATATCGTCAAAGAAATGGACCAATGAAAGACAATGCCCCTTATTTTATGATCATTCTTTGTTTGTTGTTTGTGGATCAGCTGACCAAAACCATCGTCTCAACAAGTTTTAACCTTCACGAAAGCAGAGTTGTGATTCCCGGTTTCTTCAACCTGACCTATATAAGGAATAGAGGTGCAATTTTTGGCTTTTTCTCCACCAACCAGAATTTTGTCATGTATGCCCTCTTGACCTTGGCATCGATAGCGGCACTTGGTTTGGTCGTCTATTATTTTTACAAGACACCCAGCTCAGAGAAATTTCTGAAAATCTCTCTGTCTCTAATCTTAGCTGGGGCTCTGGGGAATCTCACAGACAGGCTCTTTAGAGGCTCTGTTGTCGATTTCCTGGATTTTTATGCCAAAGACTGGCATTGGCCTTTTTTTAATGTGGCTGATTCATGCATTACTGTTGGGGCTATGCTACTTCTTTATATCTTCTTTTTTAAGAGAGGAGACAAATGTTTCCCATCCTAGTCAAAATCGGACCTATCACTATTCATACCTATGGCTTTATGATGGCCCTAGGCGTGGCCTTTGGCTTGTGGTTTCTTTTTACTCAAGCAAAAAAGTATGATCTGAATGCCTCAAAACTCGTGGATATGGCTTTTTACACGATCATTATCGCTTTGATCGGGGCTAAAGCCATCCTTCTGATAGGCAATTTTTCCTACTACACAAAATACCCCAAAGAGCTATTTAGTCTGGCCAGGTCAGGAGGGGTTTTTCAGGGAGGGCTGGCATTCGGTATTGTTTTCGCCATTTGGTATCTCCGCAAGCACAAGATTCCCGTCTGGAGAACAGCTGATCTCGTTGGCCCTGCTTTGGCTCTGGGGCATGGATTTGGCCGTATCGGGTGTTTTTCTGCGGGTTGCTGCTATGGGCGTGTTTGCACAATGCCTTGGGGCGTGAATTTTCATAACGAATATTCTCATGAGCTGACCGGGATAGCCCAGGGAATTCCTCTCCATCCCACCCAACTTTATGAAGCGCTTATGAATTTTTTGAATTTTGGTGTCCTGTTTTTTATATTAAAGAGAAAAAAATTCGATGGACAGATCTTCTCTCTGTATATCATCAATTACTCCATTATCCGGTATATCGTTGAATTTTACAGGGGGGATCATCCGGATAAAGCCTATTTGATCCATAATGCCTCCTCCTATCTCAGTGTCAGTTATCCTCAAGTCTTTTGTATATTGGGCTTGATCGGTGGACTTCTTTTGTTTTTCGTATTGAAAAAGAAGAAAGCGGTTTAGCTGGGAGGTGTTCACGAGCCGAGATAGCTACAGATGAAAGGAATCAGCCTGCGAAAAATGAGAGAGTTTGATGTGGCCCCTGAATCTGGGGAGAATCAAAGACTGGACCTCTTTTTGTCCGAAAAGCTCGATGGATGGAGTCGTGCACAGATCCAACGACTCATTACTGAAGGCCTGGCGCTGGTGGATGGAACGCAGAAAAGGCCAAGCTACAGGCTAAAGGCTAATGAGAGAGTTGAGGTTGATGATACAATTCCAAAGGCGAAGCTTTTAATGCCCGAGCGTATAACGCTCACCGTAATCCACACGGATCAACATTTGGTCGTCATCGATAAATCCTCGGGTATGGTCGTCCATCCGGGAGCGGGGAGACAGACACACACTTTGGCCAACGCCCTTCTCTATCATTTCCCCGAGATCAAGGGATTAGGACCGGAGGAAAAACCAGGGATCGTCCATCGGCTGGATAGGGAGACCTCGGGTGTCATTTTGGTGGCACGGACGAAAATGGCCTACCAAGAATTGCAGAGGCAGTTCAAAGCGCGAGAAGTGGAGAAGCTCTACATAGGTCTTGTGTGGGGAAAGATGTCTCAGAAAGAGGGAAAGATAACCTGGGGGATCGGCCGGCATACAAAACATGGGGAGAGAATGTCGGTAAAGACCAATAAACCCCGGATCGCAGAGACCCGCTACAGAGTGAAAGAACCGCTTGGAGAGTTCACACTGCTCGAGATCCGCCCGATCACAGGGAGAACTCATCAGATCAGAGTTCACCTTGCAGCATCTGGACATCCCATTGTCGGAGATTCACGCTACGGCCGGAGGAAGCTTGCTTCCGGCTGTCCTCGCCTTTTTCTTCATGCGCATCGCCTTACCGTTACCCATCCCTTGACGGGCAATAGAGTGTCTTTCCAATCGCCTTTGCCTTCAGATCTCACTCAGTTTATAAAGAAAATTTCCAGTTCCTCCCCGTGAATTCTTATTACGCTATTGAGACACTCAATAACGTAATGTGAATTCATGCCATCACGGTTTTGGGAGTGCTTACTGTCACAAAAATTATCTTGAGTAGGAGGGAAATTTTGTTGTAATATAACCGTTGATCAAATCGATAAATCAAAATCTGAGCAAAAAGAATAGTAACTATTGAAAATGTATTGGAGGCCTCAAGATGAAAAATTATTCTCCAGATAAAATCCGAAACGTGGCGATCACAGGGCATGGGTCCTCAGGGAAGACGTCCCTGACTGCTGCCTTTCTCTTTGATACAGGAAAAACTACACGCTTGACGAAAGTGGATCAGGGGAACACTGTCACCGATTATGATACCGATGAGATCGAAAGACAGATCTCCATCAATTCAGCCCTCGCTCACCTCGAGTGGAATAACCACAAGATCAATATCATCGACTGCCCCGGTTACACGAATTTTCTCTGGGACACAAGGGCCAGTTTAAGAGCTGTCGATGCGGGACTTGTGGTGGTGGGTGCCTTGGAAGGAGTGGAGGTCGGCACAGAGAAAGTGTGGGCCATGCTCGAGGAGTTTAAACTCCCTCGGATGCTCATCATCAACAAGCTGGACAGAGAGAATTCCAATTATAAACAGGCGATGGAATCCATCCAACAGTTTTTCGGCCGGCAAGCGATCCTTGTTCAGCTCCCTATTGGAGAGGAGGCAGACTTTTCCGGTGTTGTCGATTTGATCGGTAAAAAAGCCTACCTTTTCGAAAAGAATGAAAGCGGAAAATTTAAAGAGGCTAAGATTCCAGAAGACCTCAAAGATGAGGCCGAAAAGAAGATCGAAGCGTTGACGGAGATGGTGGCGGAAAACGATGAAGAACTGATGGAGAAATACTTTGATGCAGGAGAACTCTCGACCGAAGACCTGATTGCAGGGTTGCGGAAGAGTATCCTTAACCGAAATTTGTACCCGGTCTTTGTGTCGTCGGCTCTTTTGAATGTCGGTGCACAGCCAATCCTTGATGGAATTATCAATTTTTTTCCCTCCCCGCTCGAAAGAGAAGATATGCAGTGTGAAGAAGGTTCCGTTCAACCGAAAGTGGAGGACCCTTTTTCTGCGTTGGTATTCAAGACGATCTCAGACCCGTATACAGGCAGGATCTCCATGATAAGGATATTCTCCGGTAAAGTAAGTCCCGACGCCACGGTCACAAACACCACAAAACAAAGAGATGAAAAACTCAGTGGGCTATTCTTCCTCCAGGGAAAAGAGCAAGTACCAGCAGGTCAGTGTAAGGTTGGAGACATCATCGCTACGGCAAAACTCAAGGACACATCCACCGGTGATACGCTCAGTGCAAAGGGGAGTGGAGTGCTCTTCCCAGTGATCCATTTTCCTGAGCCTTCGATTTCCTTTGCCATAGAACCAAAAACTAGGGCAGATGAGGACCGTATCTCCCAAGCTGTCCATCGCATAACAGAAGAGGATCCCACAGCAAGAATCACACGAGATCCGGAGACCAACGAGTTGATCATCGCGGGAAACGGCCAGCTCCATGTAGAGATCATCACCAACCGGCTGAAAAAGCGGTTTAATGTCGATGTCAAGCTCAAGCCCCCTAAAATTCCCTATAAAGAGACCATCAAGGGGAAATCGGATGTCCAGGGCAAGTACAAGAAACAGACAGGAGGCCGTGGACAGTATGGGGATGTGTTTATCAAAATGGAGCCCCTCGCCAGAGGAAAAGATTTCGAGTTCGAGGACAAGATCTTTGGGGGTTCCATCCCAAAAAACTACATCCCCTCCATCGAAAAAGGAATCCAAGAAGCACGGAAAAAAGGAGTTGTGGCGGGGCATCTGACTGTCGATTTCAAGGTCATTCTATATGATGGATCCTACCACGATGTGGACTCTTCAGATATCGCATTCAAGATCGCAGCTTCTATGGCATTTAAAAAGGGAATGAAAGAGGCGAGACCGACTCTTCTTGAGCCCATAATGAATGTAGAAGTGTTTACGCCTGAGACATTTATGGGCGATATCATGGGGAATCTCAACGGACGAAGAGGCAAAGTGCAGGGCATGGAGCAAAAAGGGACCATGAGGATCATAAAGGCCAGAGTCCCCATGGCTGAGATGCTGGATTTTGAACCTACACTTACCTCCATTACTGGAGGGCGTGGGTCCTTTCTCATGGAGTTCTCGACCTTTGAAGAAGTTCCAGGTCACTTGCAGCAAAAAATCGTCGATGAAGCCATAAAAGAAGGCCGGGTCAGACCTGAAGAGGAATAATCTCATAACGCTGGTCATTTACCGATTTTAAGGATCTTTGTATTGATTTGGGAGAACTGGCCAGAGAACGTGGGCAAAGGAAGTCAACTACTCTATGACAAGAAACACAAGAAACAGCAAAAGCTTCTGTTTGGCGTTTTGTTTATTAATCATCTTGTTCGTGGCTACCAGTATGGCTGAGGAGGATGAAGAAAGATATCTTCGGCTGAAAATCGGCAAGTCAGGCCTAAAAGGGAAAGTTCTCTCCATTGCACCAGACAGACTGTATGATCTGTCGAACGGCCAAGACATCGAATTTTCAGGAATGATCGAAAATATGATGTCTAGCCGTTTCGTCTATATCGGAGAAACTCATAACAGTCTGCCCATGCATGACATCCAGTTAAAGATCATCCAGGCCCTTTATAAAAAAGATAAACGATTGGCTATAGGACTGGAGATGATACCCGTCACTCTTCAGCATATCCTGAACAAATGGAGTCTGGGATTACTCACTGAGGAAGAACTGATTCAGGATATTTTATGGTACGAAACTTGGAATTTCAATTTTGAATACTACGAAAAAATCTTCGCCTTTGCCAATCTGAATAAAATTCCCATATACGGTCTGAATATCCCAAAAGGACTTGTCACCAAGATCAGGATGAAAGGTTGGGATGCACTCACCGAAGATGAGAAAAAACTCGTGCCACGGCCTGATGTCTCTCATGAGGAACATCGCACACTGATCCGGACGATCTTTGAGAGTTCTGACCTCCCACACCAGATGAAAGGCCCGGGTTTGGACATGATGTTTGAGGGATTTTACCGTGCTCAATCGGCCTGGGATGAAAGCATGGCTTTTTATGCATCCCAGGCTTCCAATGAGACTGAAAGGAGGATCGTGGTCCTTGCCGGTTCGGGTCATTTTCTGTACAACCTCGGAATCAATCGCCGTGTTCATGAGATCAATGGGCTTCCGTTTAAAACAGTCTTATGTTTGGAGATCCCAGAAAACGAAAAAACCCTGAGCGTTTCACGAAGCCTTGCAGATTATGTCTGGGGCCTCAGTGAAGAAGACCGTCCTTCATTCCCCTCTATCGGCTTGACATTCAAGAAGTTTGATGGTCTTGCAAATCTCGTTATCGATAGAGATCCCATCGATGGAGTTGCCAAGGATGAAAATTTTACTAAAGGGGATATCGTCCTTTCAGTAGATGGGAGGACGTATACAGAGATCAACGATCTGCGGACATATCTCGCAAAATTCCGATGGAACGATGAGGTGACGTTCCGCTTCCTTCGCGAGGCTAAGGAACTTGAGGTGGTCTTGAAGTTCCTCCCAAAAAACAACAATAATAATTCCGAATAGAATGTTGCATGCGCAGCCCGGGTTAGGTTGGGTCG
>JAGLRY010000176.1 GCA_023135995.1 Candidatus Aminicenantota bacterium
GTGGGGTGGGTTGGCCTCGACTCGTGAACAATTCAGGTTAGAGGAGGAGTAATAGAAATGAAAAAATACATAAAATCAGTGGTATATCTTAGTCTTGGGCTATCGTTTTTTGTGGGACTGGTCCAGAGTGATGGTGTTGTTAAAACACCCGCAGAGGCGGTGAACTACGGCCAATACAGCCAGTATGAAGAGATCAGCCACTTTTTAAGTCTCCTTGATTCTCTTTCTGAAGAATTGACTGTTCAGATCGTCGGAAAATCGTTAGGGACAGAGGAATATGAGGCCAAAGACTTCTATCTCTGCATTCTGACGGAGGAGGGTGCGGATTCCCCCCAAAGGCTCAACCGGGGAAAGCCCACATTTTATCTAGTAGCCGCCAAACACGGCAACGAACAGTCGGCTAAGGAAGCGGCGTTATGGCTCATCAGAGATCTGGCTGTCGGAGAATTGAATCCTCTTCTTAAAAAGGTCAACTTTTTGATAATGCCACAGTCTAATCCCTATGGGAATTGGTTTGACCAGCGCCGCAATGAACAGAACCTGGATCTGAACCGGGATCATGTCAAACTGGAAGCGCCGGAGACAGAGACGATCAACCGTGTTTTCCGCATCTGGATGCCCGAGGTCACCATGGATGTCCATGAGAAGGGGGATGATTTCTACAGGGTCAGCATCGGTTGTGTGTCCAATGTCAACATCAATAAAATGCTTCAAGAGTTTTCGCGAGAGAAAATCCTGACAGAAGTGAAAGAAAAACTAAACAAAGAAGGGATCACTTTTCATGAATACTTGATCACGCAGGAGATGGGCATTGATTCCTCAGCCGGCGTGACCTATCGAACAGAGGATCTCGAGGGCAGAGAGGAGATGAAGCGCTACAGCACCACAGACCTCAACGACGGTCGGAACAGCCCCGGCATCTATGAAACACTCTCTTTTATCCAAGAGGGTGCTTCCCGGCACGATATCACAACACTCAAAGACAGAACCCGGTACCAGTATTTCGGGATCCGGTATTTTGCCGAGAGCGTCGCTTCACATAGCGAAGAAATCATAAAGCTCGTGCGGAGTCTGCGCGCGGAGCTCCTGGATAAGGCCCATGAGTTTTCGGATCAGAACCTCGTTCATATGCGGATGAGGTATGCTAGGAATCCGCAGGAGCCAACGTTGACCATAAAGAAGTTTAAACGGTCACGGAGCCCGATTCGCGGCGTTCTGAAAGTGGATAAAAAAGCAGGGGACACGGTGACGACATCCGAGTTAGATCGCTATCCCTATCCCAGCGAAACCAAGGTCGTTGAGGAGGTCGTGGAAAATTGGTTTCCGGATGTGGAGCCCCTCATCAGTGTGAGCCGTCCTCTTGGTTACCTGATTCCTGCCAAGCACCAGGATCTGTTGGAGACTCTTCTCCGTCACGGAATTCAGGTCCAAGCGTTCACAAAGGATGTCCGTCTTGATATCGAATCCTATCAGATAGGGGAGGTTGTTCCGGCCGAATATGATTATTTGCCCCCGATGAAGATCGATGTGTCCAAAAAAACACACGAGATAATCGCAAAAAAGGGTGACATGTACGTTACCTGTGCTCAACCGGGAGCGAATCTGATTCCCTGTTTACTCGAACCGCAATCTCAATACGGATTCATCCGCTACTGGAAATTCAACTTAGTTCAAGAAGAAGGGAACATCTATCCTTTTTATAGAGTTACTGCGAAACAGAAACTGCCACTCATCCCGTATAAAAATTGGATCCGTTAGATTCTATTAGGACAAGGCTTCCTTGATTTTGGCTCCCATGTCTGCGGGGCTTTTAGCGACGAAGACTCCTGCTGCCTCAAGAGCTTCCATCTTCTCTTTGGCGGTCCCTTTGCCTCCAGCAATGATCGCGCCGGCATGTCCCATGCGTCTGCCTGGAGGTGCAGTTTGGCCTGCGATGAAGCTCACGACAGGTTTGGGGAATTCTTGTTTGATGTATTCTGCAGCTTCCTCTTCAGCAGTGCCACCGATCTCACCGATAAGCACTACAGCCTCAGTGTCTTCATCCTCTTTGAACATCTGCAGCAGCTCGATAAATTTTAATCCCACGATCGGATCTCCACCGATCCCGATGGCTGTGGACTGGCCATAACCTTGCAGAGAAACCTGCTGGACGGCCTCATAGGTAAGAGTTCCTGATCGAGAGATAATACCGATAGAACCTGGTGTGTGGATATGACCCGGCATGATGCCGATCTTGCACTTTCCTGGGGAAATAATTCCCGGCGTGTTCGGACCGATCATGTGGCAGTCTTTCTCTTTAAGGAGCCTCTTGACTTTGATCATGTCAAAGGTGGGGATGCCTTCGGTGATGCACACTACGAGATCAACACCGGCGTCAGCAGCCTCCATGACAGCATCGGCTGCAAAAAGGGGTGGAACAAAAATGGCAGCTGCGTTGGCGCCTTCTTCAGCGACCGCGTCAGCAACCGTGTTGAACACAGGCACATCAAGATGTGTCTGCCCACCTTTTCCTGGAGTCACACCAGCCACGACTTTTGTCCCGTACTCTAGCATCCTCTCCGTGTGAAAGGTTCCCTCTCCTCCAGTGATTCCCTGGACGACAACTCTTGTGTTTTCATCGACTAATATGCTCATCTTCGACTCCTTTCCTATTGGCTGGCAAGTGGCACGACTTTTTCAGCCGCTTCCTTCATGCTCGAGGCTGAGAAAAAGGCAAGATCCGAATCTTCCAGGATCTTTTTTCCCAGTTCCACGTTTGTTCCTTCGAGACGGACAACCATCGGTATGTTAAGCTCCAATTCTCTAGCCGCTTTGACGATCCCATTCGCGACAAGGTCACAGCGAACAATGCCACCGAAAATGTTGATCAGGGCTGCTTTGACGTCCTTGTCGGAAATGAGGATCTTGAATGCGTTTTTCACGGCTTCTTCTGAGACGCCGCCTCCCACGTCAAGAAAGTTTGCGGGCATTCCGCCCGAGTACATGATAATATCCATCGTGGCCATGGCTAATCCCGCGCCGTTGACCATGCATCCGACATTCCCGTCGAGCTTGATGTAGTTCAGGTCGAATTTGGATGCCTCGACTTCCAAAGGTTCTTCCTCGTTGAGGTCGCGCATTTCTTTAATGTTCGGGTGGCGAACGAGGGCATTGTCATCGAAATTCATCTTCGCGTCTAGAGCTAGAACATCTCCTTGTCCTGTGATCAGAAGGGGATTGATTTCCGCCAGTGACGCATCTGTGGATTCAAAAGCCTTATAGAGAGTCAAAAGAAATTTCACGGCCTGCTTAAACGTATCCCCTTCAAGACCCAGCTGGAAAGCGAGTTTGCGCGCTTGGAACGGCAGAAAACCTGTGGCCGGATTGATGTATTCCTTGAAAATGAGTTCGGGCGTTTCTGCCGCGACTTTCTCGATCTCCATCCCGCCCTCTGATGAGGCCATCACTACTGGTGCTTCTTTGGCTCTGTCAATCACGATCCCGATATAAAGCTCTTTGGCGATGTCCAGAGCTTCTTCAACAAGGATTTTCTTAACAAGTTTTCCCTCTGGTCCGGTTTGATGGGTGACGAGATTCATTCCGATGATCTCTTGGGCTCGTTCTTGGGCTTCTTCTGGAGTGTTTGCTAACTTGACGCCGCCGCCTTTCCCTCTGCCGCCGGCGTGAATTTGGGCTTTGACAACAACCTTGGGGCCTATGTCCTTGGCAATCTCATACGCCTTTTCCGCGGTTTCAGCAACTTCACCCCTAGGAATCCGAACGCCGTACTGGTTGAGGATACTTTTTGCTTGATACTCATGAATTTTCATCAATATAGTCCTTTATATATGAATTTGGGAACTCGGAATTTAAACTCCGGAAGTCACGAAGAGGATCTCAGAAATCTCACATCATGAAATGCGAGTTTCTATCTCTCTTCAGACTTCTAAATATTCCGATCTACAGGTTTGTTTATTTATTCTGTCTTCTGTCTTCTACGCTTTGATCTCGTACTGCTTCTTTCCTTCCTGGTAGAGGTCGCCACCGTACATATCGTTGATCACGATACAGGGAAAATCTTTCACTTCGACCCTACGAATAGCTTCAGGCCCGAGCTCAGGGTAGGCAATTACTTCTGCTTTGACGATGCTCTTGGAAATAAGAGCACCCGCTCCTCCGACAGCTGCAAGATAGACGCCCTTGTATTTTTTCAGGGATTCTTTGACTTCTTCGTTCCGTGCGCCTTTTCCGATCGTACCCTTGAGACCGAGCTTGTGAAGGGTGGGGGCATAAGAATCCATCCGGTAGCTGGTTGTCGGCCCTGCAGATCCAATGGGATTTCCGGGTCGTGCAGGTGTCGGGCCGACATAGTATATGAATTGTCCTTTGACATCAATGGGAAGCTCTTTTCCCTCTTTCAGAAGATCGATCAGTTTTTTGTGCGCGGAATCTCTTCCGGTATACAGAGAACCTGTGATGTACACCCTGTCGCCTGTTCGGAGTTTCTCTATGACTTCGTCAGAGACCGGTGTTGTGATTCTGTGTTCGGCCATTTTTTTTATCTCTCTCTTTGATTTGGCGTGCGCAAATATCAGGACATAAATGTGTCACACTCATCGACAGTCTTCTGGACGGCAGCCTTTGTGGTTCCGAGCCTTTCCTTTTCTTCGTCTGTGAGTGCGATCTCGAAAATTTTCTCCATTCCTTTTGCAGTGATGAGACAGGGTACGCCGATGAAGAGACCGTTTATTCCATATTCGCCTTCACAGAGCGCAGCGCAGGGGAGAACTCGCCGTTTGTCTTTAAGATAGGACTCAGCAATCACGATGGCACTCCATGCTGGACTGAAGAAAGCCGAACCTTTCCCAAAAAGTGTGACAATTTCCGTTCCTGCTTTCCGGGTTCTCTCGACAACGCGGTCGATGAGGTCTTGGTCCGCGACCTCAGTTAAAGGAACGCCGCCGATAGTGGTAAGCCGAGGTAAAGGCACCATTGTCGGGCCGTGGCCTCCGAGAACTGTGCCCGTAATGTCAGCCACAGACACACCCAACTCCATGGAGAGAAATGCCCGATAGCGCGCTGTATCCAACGTGCCGGCCATACCGATGACTTGAATCTTGGGGAAACCGGTGATCTTGTGAAAGGTGTAGACCATGGCATCCAGAGGATTTGTGAGGACGATGCAGAAGGCATCAGGAGCATTCTCTTTGATACCGTTGGCCACTGCACTGATGATCTTGATGTTCGTGCTGAGAAGATCTTCGCGGGTCATACCAGCCTGGCGGGGTTTCCCCGCAGTGATAATAACCACGTCGGAACCCTGGATGTCTTTGTAGTCCGAGGTGCCAGTGATGTTTGCATCATAGTTGCCATGAGGAGCCATCTCCATTAAGTCCAATGCTTTTCCCTTAACAGGATTCACATAATCAGGAATATCCAGTACAACGATGTCTCCCATTTCCTTCTGGGCGGCAAGCATGGCTAGAATTTGGCCGATCTGGCCTCCGCCGATAAGTGCAATTTTTTTTCTCAAACTAACCTCCTTTTGTTATTGAATGATTATTAAATTATTCCGGATCGTTTGTGAAACAACAGCTCCGGATATTTTAAACCCATTCGATTTTATTTCTTGTTGTCCAGTCCTCGAGCGAACGGGACTCTTCCTACTCTTGATCCGAGAACTCTTTCCAGCGTTCTTCCAGTCTTGGATCGACAATCGTGTCCATAAGATACTGAGCGTATTCTGCACCCGTCGCTCCGGTATCCCGCCCTGTGGTTACTATCTTCTTCTCTAAATTTCCACAGATATCGATTGCCATTTCCAGCTTCTTGTGTCTGTCCGAGTAACCGAGATGGTCGATAAGCAGCGATGCCGCTTTGATCATGCTTCCCGGATCAGCATACTTGGCACGTCCCTCTTTGACCATACGGGGGGCAGACCCATGGATGGCTTCGAACATAGAATAACGCTTGCCTATGTTGGCGCTTCCCGCTGTCCCGACTCCTCCTTGAAATTCTGCAGCTTCATCTGTCAGAATATCACCATAGAGGTTTGGAAGGACAATGACCTTAAACTGTCTGCGGCGCTTCTCATCAATCAGCTTGGCTGCCATGATGTCGATGTACCAGTCATCACATTCGATGTCAGGATACTCTTTAGCGATTCGATAACCTGTATCCAAAAACAGTCCGTCTGAAGTTTTGATTACATTAGCCTTTGTCACTATCGTGACTTTGTTGATGTTGTTCTTTTTTGCATATTCAAAGGCCAAACGGATGATCCGTT
>JAGLRY010000177.1 GCA_023135995.1 Candidatus Aminicenantota bacterium
ACCCACCCTATTATAAAGGAGGGCTCGCCCGAAGGGTAAAAGATGCTGCCAATAAGATATTGAGTAGTTTTGAGTGTAAATTTGGCAGCAGATTTCATGAATAGTTCACGTTAGAAATGCTTAAGAGCAATGTCGAAAGCTTGACAATTCCAGGGCATAACTCTAATATTCAAAAGATAAAAACATTGAAAGATCGAACAGAGATGAAACAAAATTACGATTTCCATCGGATCGAAACAAAGTGGCAGAAGATTTGGGAAGACAAGGAGATCTTTAAGTCCGTGAAGGACGCCAAGAAGACAAAATGCTACTGCCTGGAAATGTACCCTTATCCCTCGGGCCGCATCCATATGGGGCATGTTCGGAATTTTTCCATCATGGACGTTGTTTCACGGTATAAATTTATGAGTGGGCTGAATGTTATCCATCCCATCGGGTGGGATGCCTTCGGAATGCCTGCGGAGAACGCTGCCATTCAAGAGGGCGTCCATCCACGCGAATGGACTCTTGGAAATATTGCCCACATGAAGCGACAGCTGAAACGAATGGGTTACAGCTATGACTGGTCGAGGGAGGTGACCACCTGTCTGCCCGAGTATTACAAGTGGAATCAGTGGATCTTCCTCAAGCTTCTTGATCGAGGCTTGGCCTACCGAAAGAAAAGCTGGGTCAATTACTGTCCTAAGTGCCAGACGGTTCTGGCGAATGAGCAGGTCGTCGGCCAGGGATGCTGGCGCTGTGATTCGACCGTCGAGCAGGAAGAGATGGAACAGTGGTTTCTCAAGATCACTGAGTATTCAGATGAGCTTCTTTCGGGGCATGACCTCCTCGAGAAATGGCCAGAGCATGTTCTTGTGATGCAGAAGAATTGGATAGGAAAGAGCACGGGTGGGCATATCGTATTCCCGGTGGTAGGTATGAAGGAATCGATCGAAGTCTTCACCACAAGAGTGGACACGATCTATGGCGCCACGTTTATGGTGCTTTCCCCCGAACATCCGTTAACCCAGAAATTGATCTCTGACTTGCCTGATAAGGGAAAATTGCAAGATTGGATCTCCCGGAACATTGCGAAACAACAGCTTAAGAGGGATGTGGCTGAGGTCGAAAAAGATGGCATCGACACAGAAAAAAAAGCAGTCAATCCTTATACGGGTGAGGAGATCCCCATCTGGATTTCCAATTATGTGCTGATGGAATACGGGACAGGGGCCATAATGGCTGTCCCCGGCCATGACCAGAGAGATTTTGACTTTGCCAAGAAGTACGCCCTCCCCATTCTCGAGGTGATCGTTCCTCCCGGCCAGGACCCCTCGGAAGAATTGGAGGAGGCGTATGAGGACTATGGGATTGTCATAAATTCGGGAGATTACTCAGGGCTGTCCTCCCAGGAAGGGAGTGTCAAGATGGTCCAATTCGCCCAGGAACAGGGCTTCGGTCGGGAGACCACGCTTTATCGCCTCAGAGATTGGGGGATTTCCCGGCAGAGATATTGGGGAACGCCGATTCCTGTCATCTACTGTGAGACCTGTGGGGCGGTGGGTGTGCCCTACGAGGACCTTCCGGTTGAACTGCCTTCGGATATGGAGTTCAAGGGGGTGGAGGGATCCCCCCTTGAAAAGACAGAGAGCTTTGTGCAGACCGAGTGCCCCAAGTGCGGAGGAGAAGCACGGCGGGAGACCGACACGATGGACACTTTTTTTGATTCCTCCTGGTATTACTTCAGATACTGTTCACCCCATGAAAAGAACCTTCCCTTCGATCCTCAAGCCGCGGATTATTGGTTGCCAGTAGATGTCTACATCGGTGGAGTGGAACATGCCATAATGCATCTGATCTATGCGCGGTTTTTCTGTAAGGTGTTGAGGGATCTTGGGATGACCGTAGTAGATGAACCCTTTCCCTTTTATTTCGGACAAGGCATGGTCACCAAAGATGGGGCCAAGATGTCAAAATCTAAAAAGAATGTTGTCGACCCTGATGATATCGTGAATCAATACGGTGCAGATGCCCTGAGGCTTTTTATCCTCTTCGCATCCCCTCCGGAAAAAGAATTTGTCTGGAATGAAAAAGGGATTGAAGGATGCTACCGATTTCTAAACCGGGTTTGGACGTTCTTCCAGAAAAATGAGAGCCGCTTTTCTGAGGATCTCGAGGAAGAGGATAAAGATACAGAACAAAAAACCCCCCACAGGTTACAGATAAAGATGCACCAGACTATAAAAAAAGTGAGTGAGGATATCGATAAGCGTTTGCGCTTGAATACAGCCATCAGTTCCCTCATGGAATTTTTCAACATGATCAAGAAGGAGGGTGAGACGCTGGGAGAGAACGATAGCCAAAAAGCGCTTTTTAAGGAGGTTATGGAGAAACTCATCATTCTTCTTTCTCCTTTTGCTCCCCATATTTGTGAGGAATTGTGGGAGATGACAGGCCATCGTACGCTTTTAGCCCGGCTTCCATGGCCCGATTATGATCCAGAACTGGCCAAAGAGGAGACCGTGACCATAGTGGTTCAGGTGAACGGGAAACTGAGAGATAAGTTTGAAGTGGAAAGGGATCTACCCGAGGATGAAGTCAAAGAAAAAGCTCTCGGACTGAGTCGGATCCACAACCTTGTGGGTGGAAGGGAAATACGGAAGCTCATTTATGTAAAAAATAAAATAGTCAATATTGTGGTTTGATCATGCCCATGATTGGAAAACAAAGATTAGTCGCTCTTTATGCTGTTTGTCTTCTCGTGCTCCAATGCGGGTACCACCTCAGCGGCACAGGAAGTTCCCTGCCTGAACATATCCAGACTATCAGTGTCCCCATGTTTAAGAACATGACGACTCGGTATGAACTGGACTTGAAACTGACTCAACGTGTGATCGATGAATTGGTGGCCCGGGGGAAGCTAGAGATTGCTGTCGAGGAGGAATCCGCTGATGCGGTGCTCTTGGGTGAGATCCAGTCTTTCAGCGCCATTCCTGTTGCTTTCTCCGGGGAGTCCGCCGCCGATCGTTACAACATCATCATCGTGACAAAGATCGTGTTGCGTGACAATGTGAGCAGAAAAGTTATCTACTCCAATCCCAGTTTGATCTACCAGTATGAGTACGGCGTACCCGAAGGTGTGAACTTCGAATCCGTAGAATCCCTGGCGATCGATGTCGTTGCGGAAAGATTTGCGAGGAGCCTTGTCAGCACAATTCTCGAGGGATTTTAGATTGGCCGATAAGCTTCTTTTGGGGGGGACTGTAGAAGAAGAATCCATCGCACCGTGCTATTTTTTCTTCGGCGAAGATACATTCCTGGCCAATCAATTCGTCAACAAACTGAAGGATGTACTCATTGACCCGGAAAATCAGGATTTTTGTGTTGAAAGATTAAACCTTAAGGAACACTCCTGGGGCGATGTTCTAGATACAGCCAGGACCGTCCCATTCCTCTTCTCCTCGCGACGCTTGATCGTTGTGGATCTCTCTGGAAAAAAGGAAGAAAATCTGACAGCACTGGAGAAGACACTTCTCAAGGAATATCTCTCCTCTCCGTCTCTGCAATCCATCCTATTCGTCATTTTCACGGGGAGCGTTAGACGGAGTTCGCCGATCGTGAAGTTTTTTGCCTCGTTTCCATCCTCGATTGTTCATGTAGAGGAAGTCAAGCCGCTTCGTGGAATGGCTTTGTTGAGTTGGATCGACAAACGGTTTCATGAATTGGGGAAAAGGGCCTCTCCAGAGACGAAAAAGCGCATTGTTGAGATTGTCGGGAATGATCTGGGGCGATTGTACAGCGAGATTGAGAAAATCGATACTTTTGTGATTGATAAAGAAGTTGTTGAGGTGGATGATGTCAATGAGGTCTCCGGTTGGTTCAAGACGTATGCAGAATGGGAGATGACCGATAGCCTCGAGAGTGCGGATTATGAACAATGTCTTCGCGTGATGGACAATTTGTTCAGTGAAGGGACCCGACCTGAATACATCCTTGGAGTGATTGTCCGATTTTTTCGCAACTTTCTGATAGCAAAACTGTGGTTGATGGAGAAGGAAAAGGATAAGAAGGAAATATTCAAAGAGCTCAAACCGCAGATCAAGGAAAAATTTGGGTCCTTTTATACGACAAAATTCCGGCAATTCTTTGACATGATTGAGGGTGTCAGTCAAAAGGACCTAACAGTTTTATTGAACGAATTGGAAAAAGTGGATCTGACATACAAGACCTCGGCACTCTCCCTTCAAACACTCTTGGAGGGATTTCTTCTTGAGTACTGTCGTTTGAGGGGGCGGTCAAAAGGCACACTCTTGAGCAAGAGATAGATGTCGGCAAACAGAATTTCATCTCTTTTTGAGTGTTAGAGGGATTATGAAATGTCTATGCAAAAAGAAGAGCTTACTTAGACGTTGAGGGGCTGATCATCTCCACCTGACGACTCAACCGTGACTTGTATCGATTTCCCGTGTTCTCGTGGATAGTCCTTTTCTTCACGGATTTATCGATGGCAGAAAAAGTATCAGGAAGAAGCTTTTGGGCAGATTCCTTGTCTTTATTTTTGATCGCCTCTCTCATTTTTTTTATCTGCGTGCGAAGGATAGATTTGTTGCGCCTGTTTATCGCATTCCTTCGGAGGCTGTGTCTCCATTGGCGCTTCGCTGATTTGTGCTGTGCCATGTCTTTCTCCTGTATGGAACACGTATAATAAGATATCTTCCCTTTTCTGTCAACTCCTGCTGTTTGGGGGCTAGTTTTCATAAATTTCATAATGAATCTATAGTGAGGGGTGGGGTTCACCATCACCTAGAATTGCTGGAGTTATGAATGTCTGACTCCGTTTGATAGGAATAGAGGATATTATTGAGATTTGGATTTTACGCGGCAGATTTGTTATTCTTTGGGGGATGATGAGGCAAGACACTCAAAACAAAACCTTGATGAGATCCACTTTAGCTGTGTCTGCCCCTACTCTACTCAGCCGAATACTGGGCTATATCCGCGATATGCTTCAGGCATTCTACTTGGGGACAGGCAGGAGTGCGGACGCCTTCACTATTGCCTATGTCATTCCCAACCTCTTGAGGCGGCTGACAGGAGAGGGAGCGATGACAGCGGCGTTTATCCCAGTCTTTACCCAGATCAAAGAGAAAGACAAGAGGGAGGAACTCTGGCGATTCGTAAATTCTTTTTTCTTTAACTTGACGTTGATCATGGCCTTTTTGATGGTAGCCGGGATTCTGCTTTCCCCTTTTCTGGTCAAGATTATTGCGATCGGTTTCAAGGAGTTTCAGGGAAAGTGGGAGTTGACCATCGTCCTCACACGCATTATGTTCCCGTACATATTTTTGATCAGTCTCGCCGCTCTGGCGATGGCCATCCTGAATTCTTACAGAAAATTTTTTGTTCCCGCGTTCACTCCTGTCCTTTTCAACCTTGCCATCATCACGATGGCTTTGCTTTTTGCCGATAAAGCAGAAGAGCCGGCGTATGTCTTTGCTGTGGGTGTTGTCGCCGGAGGTGTTCTCCAACTCGGATTTCAGATCCCCTTTCTTTGGAAACAGGGGATGCGCTTCAAGTCAACTCTGGATTTTCGTCACCCTGCCATCCGTAAAATTGGAAAACTCATGATCCCTGGGGTCTTTGGCGTTGGGATATCACAGATAAATTTTGCGATCAGCCGTATGATCGCCTCAGTCCTGGAAGAGGGGAGTGTCTCCTCTCTGTATTATGCGTCGCGGGTACAGGAACTGACGCTTGGCCTTTTTTCTATCGCACTCGCCATTGCCCTCCTTCCCGCTTTTTCCGAACTTGCCGCCCATGAGGACATCGATGGGATGAAGAAAACACTCAATTTTTCTCTGAAATTGATCTCCCTGGTGACCTTTCCTGCAGCAGCTGGTCTTCTCGTTCTGAACCGCCCTATCATCCAGGTCCTTTACCAGAGAGGTGTCTTTGATGATCTTTCCACGGCCATGAGTGCATCCTGCTTGCTCTTTTTTTCCTTTGGATTACCCTTTATTTCAGGTGCGAAGATCCTTGCCCCTGCGTTTTATTCCCTTAAGGACACCAAAACACCAGTTATCGTGGCCTTCTTTGTGATGATAAGCTATATCGGTCTTTCCATTCTTCTTATGAAACCACTACGTGTGGGTGGCATTGCACTGGCACTGTCGCTGTCGTCGATTTTAAATTTCGCTCTACTCTTTTTTCTCCTCCAAAGGAAGATCGGCCCCATAAAAAAGAAAGAGATCGTGGTATCTGCCGGCAAAGCTCTTTTCTTTGCTGCCATTATGGCAGGTGCTGTCCGGATGTTTGTCGATCTCTTTAAATTCGAAAGTCTTCTTTTTGTCGAACAGCTCGGCGTCTTGCTCGCGGCGATAGCGATCGGGATTCTTTTCTTTGTTTTGCTCAATTTGTTTTTCAATCATGAGGATCTGCGAATCCTCCAGAGTGTGTTTTCCAAAGAGAAGGTCATAAAGGAATCCGACTAGCGTGAAAGTTGTTTTACAAAGAGTCAAGGAAGCATCTGTTGTTGTGGGGGGAGGTGTTGTCGGGCGCATAAACCGTGGCCTCTGCCTTCTTGTGGGTGTCGAAAAGGGTGACCAGGAGGAGGATGTTCGGTTTTTAGCAAAAAAAATTGTCGAATTGAGGATCTTCCCTGATGAAAACGGGAAAATGAATCTTTCTGTAGGAGAAATCTCCGGGGGGATATTGGCAATATCTCAGTTTACTCTTGCGGGATCCGTGAAGAAAGGACGGCGTCCCAGCTTTGACAAGGCCGAGCACCCAAAACGTGCTGAAGAGCTTTTTAGTGCTTTTGTGGCACACTTGCGTGAGCATGGAATGCGTGTCGAAACGGGAATTTTTGCCGCCATGATGGATGTTCGTATCGTTAACGATGGCCCTGTTACATTTGTTCTTGAATCCCACAAAGCCTCCGCAAACCCCAGACCGTAAAGCGCACACTTCTTAATCCTTTTTTATGAATAAGTCAGGTTAGGTGAAACGAAGCTTGGAGATCTTCCGAATGGCGGCTTCCGCAGACGTTTGGACGAAGCGATTCTTGTCCTTTTCCAGTCTCATGAGCAGGGAGAGCGCTTTTTTCCCCCCGATATCTCCCAAACATGTGGAGATGCCCCTGCGGACCTCGACGTTTGGGTCTGTGATCATGGCCTCGATGTGAAAAAGAGCCTTTTTGCTCTTTTGGAATCCCAAGATTTTCAAGGCGGAGCTTTTGACATACCAATGAGGATGGTACAGTCTTTGGCAGACCCATTCCACATCCAAGTTCTCTCTTCTCCCTAATTCTTGAATGATCAGGTTGCGGATCTCTTCATTGGGGTCTATGAGAGCTTCAAGCAGAACTTCACTCGACCAAGGGTCTGTGATCGAAAAGAGTGCTCTGATGATCTTTAATCTCTTGCGTTTTTCTTTGGCGCCCTTGATCTTTCTCAGGGCTGATGCGTAAAGCCTCCGGTCTTTTTTCGCACGCTCTCTCGAGACCTTTTCCTCTGTCTCCATCCTATTCACCCAACCTGAACTATTTATAAAATCTGCTGCCAAATTTACACTCTAAACCACTAAATCCACCTCGGCTCGTGAATAATCCAGGCTAAAGGATTATTATAATAACAAACATATCGAAAATTCCAAAACAAAAATTTGAAAGTAAACCTCTCCAAATCCGTAATGCATGATGCAGCGAATGCCCCAATTGATGATTTCGAAAACACGCCTATTTTTCCCCAACGAGGAAAGATAAGCTCGGTTTCAGGTTTCGCTCTCCTTTCTCTTTGAGAAAGGAACCGTGCCCGCTCAACCCTCAAAGAGAAAAATGGAGGGCAAAAAAGGATGAGGATGGAAGCAGGGCTTCTTAACCTATGGTAATATACTTATCTACTTCTCCCTCTCCTCCGGCTTAAGCTTCATGCCGAGTTGCTGACGCAACTCAGAAACCTTGCTGAATCAGGATGAGGTGTCTTTAATTGGTCTGACCAGGACACGAATTGACAAGAGGTGTCAAATCAAGTTTATCTTGGTTTTGAAAAAATGTCGTGAAATAATAAATTGAAATATGGTTAATGTCTAATTGAGCAGTTCGGGTGCATTTGTTATCTAAGCGTAACTAGGTTTTGTTACTCATTGATGTCATGAAATAAAAAAATTGACAAATGTCAGACATTAAGTAAAAATATAAAATCGAATTTCAAGGAGGTTTGAATGATGAAACATTCAAAAATTTTGTTCTTATTTCTAGCCCTTTCTTTCATTTTTGTGATAGCTGGAATTGCCCAGGAGAAAGCTGAAGAGACAGTCACCTGCCCTGTAAGCGGAGAAGTGATGAAGAAATCGGAAGTTAAAGTTAGCTATGAATTTGAGGGAAAAACTTTCTATTTTTGTTGCGAGGATGCCAAAGAAAAATTCATCAAAAGTCCAGAGAAGTACCTCAAGAAAAAAGCTAAGATGATGCATAAAGAACACACGCA
>JAGLRY010000178.1 GCA_023135995.1 Candidatus Aminicenantota bacterium
GAAGAGACTCATATGTACAAAAAAGGTGAAGAAGAACACTGCTGTCCTATGATGTGCTTTATGGACTCCAAAGATGTAGAAGTATCGTTTGAGAAAATGGAAGATGGAATTGCTGTTAAGATTACCTCAAAGAATGCAGATGTTGTAAAAAAAATCCATGAAATGGTAATCAAGATGAAAGGAAAACACGAACATGAAGAAGAACACTCAAAAAAAGAAACCAAAAAGAAGGAACCAAAAAAGTAATAGCTTATAACTCTTAAAAAATTATCCCCCATACTCAATGGAGTATAGGGGATTTTTTTTAATGGTTGCTTTTCATCAGCTGACCTTCCCTTTAACTCATATCACAGAAAATATTTGATATCAGTCGAAACTGATGGCAATTAAACATGGAAAGTTGGTTAAAATAATTCTAATTTCTATTCATAATCAAAAAGGACACTGACATCCATACGTCCTGGACTTCCGATATTAGTGCCCCTTTCTTTCTCTTCTTTGCGAGTCATCAACCCGGATTCCCATTTTTCGATTTCAGACCAACGTACCATCCACACTTATCCGACTCTCTCTGCTTTAGAAAAGCCTTTAGGGTAACATCGTCTCCACACGGCCAAACGGTAAATTGTGGGTTTGCTACAATCAAGATATCGTGCTAAGTTCCGTAAACTTACCCATCCATCCCTGACGACGAATTCAACTGGCTGAATTTTCATTTTTATCTTCGACCTCAATGCCGGACTCTTCAAATCTTGAGCGTAACCAATTAATTACGTCAACGAGTCTAAATAAAGAACGTTTGCCAATTTTTACTCTTGGAGGAAAATCCTCGTACTGACCTTCAAGATAACCTAAAGCGCCAGGCTTACTGTGAAGGATGGCAGCAAACTGTCTTTGCGTTATAAGTTCAAAATTTCCATTCATTATTTTTCTCCTATTTTTGGGAAGAACCTTTCTGCTTTCAGTGAGGAATCACTAAAAATGGATGGATTGAGCTTACTGCTGGATTTGGGGCTTTATGCCGGATTAGACCATTTCCAGGATGTGGCCCATTTTCTCTTTTTTGGTCTTTAGATATTTAATGTTGGATTCATTCGGTGGTATTTCGATCGAAACGCGATCGACGATCTCCAATCCATACCCCGAAAGACCGATGAATTTGCGCGGATTGTTCGTTATGAGCCGGAGTTTGTTCACCCCCAGAGCCACAAGAATCTGAGCGCCGATTCCGTAATCTCGGTGGTCTGGCTTAAATCCAAGTTTTTCGTTGGCCTCCACGGTGTCCGCTCCTTCGTCCTGGATGGCGTAAGCTTTGATCTTATTGATCAGTCCGATGCCTCTACCCTCATGGTTGAGGATATAGAGGATCACTCCTTTTCCTTCATCACCGATCAATTTCATGGCCTGTTGAAGCTGGGCACCACAGTCGCAGCGGTTCGAGCCAAATGTGTCTCCTGTAAGACACTGGGAATGGGCTCTCACAAGGGTGGGATCGTCCTTTTTAAGCTCTCCCCTGACCAGCGCGATATGTTGTTCTCTGCGAATGCTGTCCTCGAACACCATGATCTTAAAGTCTCCGAATTTTGTGGGGAGCTTGGCCTCTTCGATCTTTTGGACAAGAGTCTCGGTTTTCATCCTGTACTTGATGAGGTCAGTGATCGTAAGGATCGGGATGTCGTAGGTCTGGCTGTATGTTTCCAGCTGGGGCATTCGGGCCATTGTTCCGTCTTCGTTCATGATCTCACAGATCACTCCGGCTTCCTTTAAGCCAGCTAGACGTGAGATGTCTACGGCAGCTTCTGTCTGTCCTGCCCTTTCGAGCACACCTCCGTTCGTGGCCTTTAGGGGAAAGATATGCCCTGGCCGTGCCAGATCTGAGGGGGAAGTTTTTGGGTCAATGGCCGTGAGGATCGTTTTTGCGCGGTCATAAGCAGAGATCCCTGTGGTGATTCCCTCTTTGGCGTCTATAGAGACGGTGAAAGCCGTCTGGAATCGCGCTGTATTTTCGGCCACCATCAAGGGAAGATTGAGCGCCTTCAGCCTCTCCTCACGTAGGGGAAGACAGATGAGGCCTCGACCGTACTTTGCCATAAAATTGATGATGTCTGGAGTCACTCTTTCCGCAGCAACCATGAGGTCGCCTTCGTTTTCTCTGTCTTCATCATCGACGATAATGATCAGTTTACCGGATCTGACCGCTTGGATGGCGTCTTTGACTGAGGCAGCTTTCGGTTTCTGTAACATTTTTTTTAATCCTTTAACGCGGGTGTTTGGATATCCAATTATACACGTATTTACCCAAGATGTCACATTCGATGTTGACTGCGTCACTCCTTCTGAGCGCACCCAAGTTGGACTCCCCCAGAGTTATGGGGATGATTTCGACATCAAACGTCGAGGACGATAGATCTGCGACAGTTAGGCTTACGCCATTCAACGCAACTGAGCCCTTGGGAACAAAGTAAGGCCTGAGTTCAGAAGGGAAGGAAATTGTGAGCCTTTTCCCTTTCCCCATCGCTTTGATACGCATGAGCTTCCCCACTCCATCGACGTGGCCGGTGACGATGTGGCCGCTCAGTGGTGTGGAAAGAGAGAGAGGAAGCTCGAGATTAAGCCGCTCCTTGGGGCGCAAAGAGCCGAGAGTTGTGTGTTTGAGCGTCTCCTCGGACAGGTTAAAGAAAAGAGTGTCGTTGTCTTTTTTGATAAGGCTCAAACAGACACCGTTAATGGCCAGGCTTTCACCCAATTCTAATTGGCCAGCGACAGATGGCTCTTCCACGGCCAGCTCCTGCTTGCCCGACCTGTATCCCTTGAATAATCCTTGTTTTTTTATGATTCCTGTAAACATTAAAAATATCCTTCGCAAATGGTGTCGCTCCCGATCGCGAAATGATGCGTTCTTTTCAACCGGAGTGATTCCTTGATTGTCGCCACGCCACGCCCTCCAAAGACTGTGGGTGCTTCTTTCCCTCCGATCAATCTGGGAGATCGCATGAGGAAGATCTTGTCTGCTAATTTTTCCTCAAAAATCGATGTGAGCAACAGACCGCCTCCCTCAACGAGGACACTCGAGATCTCATGGTTCCCAAGCCAGGACAGAGCCTCTTTGATATTAATTCTCGCTCTGGATTGAGGGAGCGGAATGACTCGGATGCCCTTTTTTGTCAGAGCGTTTATTTTTTTGGGAGAGGCCTGTCTGTTGGTGAACACGATGACCTCACCGTGTTTGAGCGTGTCACAGATCCGGGAATGAAGAGGGAGACGTAGTGTGGAGTCCAGGATCACTCGGGTGATACGTTTTCTGGACCAATTGCTGTGGCGGACGGTTAATCTGGGATCGTCCTTGAGTATGGTGTTGATTCCCACCATGATGGCATCGTTCTCCCCACGCAAGAGGTGGACATACTCTCGTGTGGGTCCGGATGTGATCCATCGGGATGCGTGGGTTTCTGTCGCAATTTTCCCATCCGCGCTGACGGCGGCTTTGACCGTGACAAAGGGAATTTTTTGGGTGATGTGTTTTAAATAGGATTCATTCAGCCTATTGTTCCTCTCTGCAAGAAGCCCCACAGAGACAGATATGCCGCTCTGTTCCAACCTTTGAATACCCTTTCGGTAGACAAGAGGATTGGGATCCAGGGAAGAGACGACGACTCTTTTGATGCCCGCTTGAAGGATGCTGTTGACACAAGGAGGCGTCCTTCCCCAATGAATGCAGGGTTCAAGGGTTATGTACGCCGTGCTGTTTTTAGCCTTTAGGCCCGCTCTTTGGAGTGCGACAACCTCGGCATGAGGTTGTCCCGGCTTCTTATGGTACCCAAAGCCTATGATGGTGTCTCCCTTGACGATGACCGCACCCACAAGGGGATTCGGGCTGGCCCAGCCCTTGGCCTGTTCGGCCATGCCATAGGCCATTTGGAGGTAGGCAATATCTTTGAGGTGCTTTGTATTCATGAGAGTAGGGCACTCGTGAATTCTTCCGCCGAAAAGGGGAGGATGTCCTCTTTCCCTTCGCCGATGCCAATGAATTTTATGGGAAGCTCGAGTTCATCCACAATACTGATAACACTCCCACCTCGAGCCGTTCCATCTAGCTTTGTGAGAAAAATTCCTGTCAAACCAGAGAATTTCAAAAACTCTCGTGCCTGGTTGAGAGCGTTCTGTCCGATGCTTGCATCCAAAACCAGTAAGCTCTCATGAGGCGCCCCTTCGATTTCGCGAGAGACAACTCTTTTGATCTTTTCCAATTCATTCATGAGGTTCACATTCGTATGGATTCGTCCAGCTGTGTCGATCAGGAGGAGTTGCAGCCCTCGGGCCTTAAAGGATTGGATCGCATCGAAAACAACAGATGCCGGATCTGCGCCATACTGGCCTCTGATGACCGGAATGTTCAGTCTTTTTCCCCATATGGCCAGCTGCTCTGGAGCGGCGGCTCGGAATGTGTCTGCGGCGACCAAGAGAGCATTTTGTCCAACCCTGGTGTAGTGATTGGCCAGTTTAGCAAGGGAGGTTGTTTTCCCTCCGCCGTTGACTCCAACAAACATAACAACGGATTGGGGATTATTCAGTTGAAGCTCTGATGGAAACTGAGAGAGGATGGCGATGATCTCTTGCTCCAGAAGTTCTTTGATCTTTGAGAAGGGATCTGTTTTTTTGATTTTTTTATGAAGGGAACCGATGATTTTTTCCGATGATTGAAGGCTCACATCAGCCAGGATCAGAGATTCCATAAGATCTTCGAGGATTTCTTCTTTGTTCTTATCGCTACGGAGAAACTCGTCGAATTTTTCCTTGAAGGTCTCTCGTGTTTTTGCCAGTTTGTCTTTCAGGTTTCCGATCACAGCCTAATCATTATATTTTTCACTCTGTCCAAAATCAACCTCTTAAAGAATTTTAAATCTGTGATGGCGTGTATATTTGTAGGGCATTCGGTACAGCAATCATCACGAATTTGGAGAGACTTAAAGAGGTGGATACTTTTTGAAAGGAGTGATTGAGGTATAGGTTAAATTGTGTTAAGTTAAATGGCTATGCGAGAATCCGTATGGGTACTACGTCCAGAAAATAAGAATGCAAAGACTCTTGCAACAGAGTTGGGGATACCTCTAGAGATCGCTCAAATATTGATCAACCGGAATATTGGTGATGCCCAAGACGTACAACAATTTCTGTTTGGGACACTGGAAAACCTTCATGATCCCTTTCTGATGAAGGGCATGCAAGAGGCGACAGATAGGATAAAACAAGCGATATCTAACAGAGAACGCATATTTATCTTTGGGGACTATGACGTCGATGGGATCCTTTCTGTGGTGGCGTTGACAAAGGCCCTACAATCCCTGGGAGCAGACGTGGAATATTTTATTCCGGATAGGCTGAAACAGGGATACGGAATAAAGGAGCGATACTTAGAAAATGTTCTTGCAAGGGAATCCTCCTTGGTGATCAGTGTTGACTGCGGCATCAAAGCTGTGGACTTTGTCAATCGGGCCAAGGAGCATGGCGTTGACGTCATCATTACAGACCACCATCAGCCGGGATCTTCTCTGCCGGCAGCGCATGCGGTTTTAAATCCTGTTTTGGGATCTTCGGGGTATCCCGATGGGAATCTCGCTGGAATCGGTGTTGTGTTCAAATTGATCCAAGCTCTTTTGGAATCGGAGGGGAAGGCATCACACCTTCCCCACTACCTCAAACTCGTATCCATCGGGACTATTGTGGATGTTGCCACTCTCAAGGGCGAAAATAGACTTTTGGTCAAGTTCGGTTTGGAACAACTTGAAAATGTCAACAACATCGGCCTGAAGAGTTTGATGGAAGTATGCGGCCTGTCGGGGAAGAAGATCACGGTGGGGGACGTGGGATTCAGGATCGGCCCGAGGATCAATGCAGCCGGAAGGCTTGGCCTCACAGACCTGGCTGTCCAGCTTTTCTTTTCAGAAACTGTCGAGGAGACCGAGGAAGCGGTGCGGCAATTGGACAAACTGAATATTGAAAGACAAAAGATCGAGAGAAAAATATTCCAACAATCCATGAGTCAGATCGAAGAAAAAAAGCTCCACGAGAAATATAAGCTGTTGATCCTTGGATGTGAGGAATGGCACAGGGGTGTGATCGGGATCGTGGCATCAAAGCTGAAAGATGTCTTCCATCAGCCTATAATCCTTTTTTCTTACAGAGATGAGAAGGCCTCTGGCTCGGGGCGGAGCATAAAGGAGTTTCCGCTCATAGATTGTTTGGATGAAAACAAGCAGCATCTTTTGACCTATGGGGGTCATATTCTAGCCGTAGGTTGTGAACTCATGCGTGATCGGATGGACGCATTCAAGAAGTCTGTAAACGTCTTCTCAGATTCGAAACTGACAGAGGATGACTTTAAGAAAAAAATACACATTGACGCAAAACTTAACTTCAATACCATCGGAGTCCGATTCCTCGATAACTTGCAACTACTCTCACCGTTTGGTGTCGGAAATCCCAAGCCGATTTTCTTGACTGAGATGGCAGAAGTCGTTGCAGAACCGAAAACGATCAACGGCAAACACAGCAAATTCATACTCAAGCAGAACGGGAAAATGTTCGAAGCCCTGGGATGGAGAAGAGGCGATTGGGCCGAAAAGGCAAAGAGAGGAGATCTGATCGACCTCGTCTATTCTCTCCAGTTTTCTCATTATTTGGGGGAAGAGAGGCTCAATCTCTCGCTTGAGGATATCAAAATCTGCTAAAATCATTTATAATATTCTTGAGGCATAAAGAGAGATGTCTGGTGTAGTTGTCCGCATCGAGAAGATCAGAATCCAATGGATAAAAGTCTGGAAATCCCTCATCGCGGTCGCTTTTTTTTCTCTTTTGGCAGTCATAGCCGTGAACCTGATCACACACACAAAACAACAGCCAAAGATAGGCCAGGCACCCAAAAATGCCGAGCAAGAAATGCTCGAACAAAAAGAGCAGATTGAATTTTTTGAAGCCAAAGGACAAAAGGGAAATCTGCAGATCAGGGCGGATAAACACTACATGGGAGAGGATAACCAATATCATCTCGAGGGGAATGTTGAGATCGTTTTTTTCGAAAAAAGCGAGGGCGAGGATATTTTCCTTTATGGCAATGAAGTTGTCTATGACAAAGAGGGAACCAAGTTTCAGTTTGTCAACAGATCCAGAGTTCAATTCAAAGACCTCAACCTCGATGTGTCTTTTCTGGAATATGATGCCGATAAACGGATGTTTAAAAGCAATTATCCTATTCGTTTTACTTCTGAAACATTGTCAGGTTCCGGGCAAAGGATGCTCTATTCCCTGAAGGACAGGGCTTTGGAGCTCAACGAAGACATACATCTTGAACTCTTATCAGATCTGAGTCCGTCCATCCCCTTTGTGCTCGAGGGTGATATGTTTTCCTTTGTGAAGCGCGGGAAGAAAGGCAAGCTCCAAGGCAATGTGCATCTTTCTCATGACAGCAGTTGGATCACATCTGATTGCCTTGACTTCAAATTGACCGCGAACAGCGAAAATATCAGAACAATGCTATTCAGCGGTAATGTCAACGCTTTCTTGGAGGAGAGCGAGGCGAGCCCTTCTTCTGTGCCCAATAAGGAAGCTCTGCACCTCTATCGCGATAAGCGAGAGATCCAAGCCGAGGAAGTCCTGGTTCAGGCTTTTCTCAATGTTCCAAAGATTCGACAAGTGTCAGCAAATGGCGACTGTGCCTTCAAATTTATGTCTGAGTCAGGAAAATTGACGCAGATCAAAGGAAAATCTGTAGAATTTCGCCTGAACCGCGAGGGCGAGTTGGTGCGGTTTTTTGCAAATAAGGATGCAGAGATCGTTGAGAGGGACGAAGACGGAGAAATTCAGAGGAGTATTCATGGAGATACTATAGCCCTTGAGGACGATAAAAACTCCCTTGTAATCCAGGGAAAAGACGCCATCAGAGCGAGTGTGTCGACTGGTGATTCAGATATAAAAGCAGGTGTGATCAGAATTTCGCGCAAGAACAACAATATGGATGCAAACGGGAACGTCCAAGTGATTTTCAGCACGAAGGAGGGAGGAAAACAGGCCGTTGGATTCTTTTCGGAAAACAAACCTGTATTCATAACGACTGAGGAAATGAGATATTTTGCCTCACAAAAACGTTTTAACTTTAGTGGAGGCAATAAAGTTTGGCAGGACAAGGATATATTGTTCGCTGATGTGCTCAACATTCACAAGGATACAGGAAAGGTCACTGCAGAGGGAAACATTAGCTCGACTTTCCCGTATGTGCCCAAGGATAAGGAAAGGAAAGAACGGGTGACGATCACTGCAGATGCAATGTCGTATGATCCTGACAGGGACATTGTGCATTACCAAGGGGAGAATACTCTCAAAGTCGAGAATATCGTTTTAAAAGCACAATCCGTTTTTATTCACCTGGAAAAGGACGGTGGGGACATAAAAAGAATCACCGCTGTTGACGATGTTGTGATCACACAAGAAGAGTACCAAGGAAGAGGACAAAGTGCCGTGTTCGACATGAGAAAGGAGACGATCGTTCTTACAGGAGACCCGGTTCTTATCGCCAAGGACCAGGGGAGAACAGCGGGAACCAAATTGACTTTTTTCATAGCCGATGGTAAAATCGTCGTCGAGAATAAAGGTCGAGAAAGGTCTGTAACAGTAATAAAATCGTGAAATATGAACAATTATCTCGAAGCCGTAGGATTGGAAAAGAGTTACCATAAGAAAAAAGTTGTCGATGACGTCTCGATCAGGGTCAAAAAGGGCGAGATCGTTGGACTTTTAGGACCCAACGGTGCAGGAAAAACCACATCATTCTCCCTCATTCTCGGTCTCGTTCCTCATGATGCAGGAAAGGTTACTCTCGATGGTGAGGACATCACAGACCTTCCCATGTATATGAGAGCACGGAGAGGGCTCTGTCTTCTTCCGCAAGAACCTTCCGCATTCCGAAAACTTACCGTTGCCGATAACCTGATGTCCATCCTGGAAATGATCGGAATCTCCCCTTCGAGATACAACGGCCGTGTCAAAGAGACTCTCGCTGAGTTTGGGCTCGACAAACTCGTCGGAGCTAAAGCATATACCCTATCGGGAGGGGAACGGCGAAGACTTGAGATCGCACGAGCACTGATCACCGATCCGGAGTATATTCTCTTGGATGAGCCATTCACAGGCATCGACCCGCTGGCGATCCTCGACCTTCAAGAGATCATCCTTGCATTAAAGAAAAAAAGGATCGGGCTACTCATAACAGATCACAGCGTCAGAGAGACTTTAAAGATCACCGACCGTGCCTATATCATCGATAGCGGCAAGATCTTGAAAGAAGGGACTCCACAAGATCTGATCACTTCTGAGGAAGTCAAACGGTCATATCTTGGGGAGGATTTTGAACTGGAGTGAATCGACGGATGGAGATGGACTAAGGGAACAACCGTGATCATGAAACAGCAGCTGCACCAGAAACAAGTCCAAAGGCTTATTCTCGCTCCCGCTTTACAACAGGCGATCAAACTCCTCCCTCTAACGAATCTTGAGCTCATAGAGATCATCGATACAGAACTCTCTGAAAATCCCATGCTGGAGATCGAGGAAGAAACAATGGAGGTGAAGAGCGAAGAGGAGAGGCCGCAGGAAAAGAGCGAAACAGAAAAGGAGCCGGAGAAAACAGAAGATATCCCTCAAAGCAGCGAAACGATTGAACCACAAAAAAAAGAGGAGGAGGATCAAGACCTCGAAGCTTATTTCCAAGAGTATTTTGATAATTCCATGCGGTCATATTTTGTGGAGAAAAAAGAGGCTCCTGCTTTTGAGAACTTCGTGTCCAAGACCGATTCTCTTTGGGATCATCTGGAGTGGCAGTCGAACTTGACATTTTCTGATGAAAAAGATCGTCTTGTTGCTCAGTACATCATCGGAAACATCAACGAAGATGGCTATCTCATCTCACCTGTTGAAGAGATCACCGCAGCCACGGGAGCGTCCGAAGAGCAGGTGGAAAACATCCGTGAAAAGATAAAGAGGTTCGACCCCGTCGGCATCGGCAGCATGGATCTCAGAGAGGCTCTGCTTGCTCAGATGGAATATTTTGAAATTGATGATCCGGTCACAAGAACGATCGTCGATGTGCACCTGTCTCTTCTGGAAAAATCCGATTTTGCTCATCTGGCAAGGGTGTTGAATATATCACTCGCAGATGTCAAGTCCCACATCGAGGTCATCAAAGGCTTGGACCCCACACCTGGAAGAAAATACAGCAAGGAGAAAACGTTCTATGTTGTGCCCGATATCATCGTTCGGAAAGAGGACGACGAACTGAAGATCATCCTCAATGATGAAGGGATGCCACAGCTGAGAATCAACCCTTTCTATAAAAAAATGCTGGCTCAAGTGTCAAAGGATGATTCAGAAGCAAGTCAGTTTTTAAAGGATCGGATGAAAAAAGCCTTCTGGTTCCTCCGCAGCTTGAATCAGCGCAACCAAACCGTCTACAAAGTCGCCAAGTACATCGTGGACAAACAAAAGGATTTTATCGAGAAAGGGATGGAATTCATCAAACCTTTAACCCTGATCGAACTGGCACAGGAGATCGGGGTGCATGAATCCACTGTGGGGCGAGTCGTCGCCAATAAATACATCATGACATCGAGAGGGGTCTTCCCCCTTAAATATTTTTTCCATAAGGCTCTCTCTGGAGATTTTGGTGAAGAGATCTCTTCTTTGAGAGTCAAAGAGAAGATAAAAAAATTGGTGGAACAGGAAGATAAAACGAATCCTTTGAGCGATATCGAGATCGAGGAGATCTTGGCAAAGGAGAATTTTAAGATCGCCCGCAGGACTGTGGCAAAATACAGAAAACAGCTCCGCATCCCGCCTTCCCATATCAGAAAGAGAAAGTATTGGATAGAGGAGATTCAATGAATATCAACTATACGGCCAGACATACGAGTATTACGCCTGAAGTCAAAAAGCACTGTGAACGAAGGTTGAAGGCCATCGAGAAGTTGCTCGACTATCCCGTTGAAGCCGATCTTATCCTGTCTGTGGAGAAGTACAGGCACAAGGCCGAGATCAAAGTCAAGATCAAAGGGGCCACGTTGAACACCGTGGAAGAAACGCACGATATGTTCAGTTCAGTGGGTTTGGCGTTTGACCATATCGAGAAGAGAGTGAAAAAGGAACGGGAGAAACTGCAAGGAAGGAAGAGACGGAGGACCCGAAAGGCCGGACCGCTCCCTATTCCCCTAGAGACAGAAGAACAGCCGGTGAGGGTGATCCTGAGTCGGGATTTTTCTTTAAAACCCATGTCTCTGGAAGAGGCTCTCCTTCATCTGGAATCCAGAAAAAAAGAAGTTTTTGTCTTCAGGAAATTTGATTCTGAAAAATGGGCTGTTCTCTACAGACGAAAAGACGGCAATTATGGCTTAGTTGAGCCCGAATAGTCCTTTTTAAGAGAGAGAGAGAATCTAGTGAAAGTACACAGTTTATTAATGCAAGATATGGTGATTTCGGAGCTCGACAATACGACGAGAGATGGTGTTCTCAAGGAAATGGTGAGCTTTCTCAAGAAACGAAACAAAATAGCCAAAGATAAAGATTTATACGAAAAATTATTGCAACGGGAAGAGCTGGGAAGTACGGCCATCGGCGATGGCGTCGCCATCCCCCACTGCAAGATGAAGGGCGTAGAAACTCCGGTGGTGATGTTGGCCATTTCTAAAAAAGGTGTGGATTTTCATGCTTTGGATGGAAAACCCTCCTTTATCTTCTTCCTCGTGGTCTCTTCGCCGGACAATCCCAGTGTGAACCTTCAAATCCTTGCGGCTATTGCCCAACTTGTTCGCAAAGCAAAACGTGTCATCAAAAAGATTCAGGAGGCCGAGGATATCAGTATGATTTTGGATGTTCTCAAAGACGAGGAAGAACGAATAGATGATTAGGGAAAGAAAGCTTTTCCTTTATCAGGATTTTTTGGGATGATCATTCCAGGAGGATTACTCCGGGTGTTTGGGTTGGGGGTTTTGATCGTAGGGGACAGCGGAGTTGGCAAGAGTGAAAGCGCACTGGAGCTTATCACGAGGGGACACCGCTTTATCTCTGATGATGTCACTCAGTGCCAAGTCGTGGATGGTCGGTTGATTGGCGCAGCCCCAGAGGTTAGTCAGCATTTCATGGAGATCAGGGGATTAGGGATCATCAACATTAAAGAGATCTTCGGGGCGAAAGCCGTTTCTTCCCGAGAAGAAATTCGTCTAATGATCAAACTGCAGAAATGGGAGGAAGGAAAGACATACGACCGGATGGGGCTGGAATTAGCTCGAGATCAAAAAATCGTTGACGTCTCAGTGCCTCAGATTACAATTCCTGTGGCTCCAGGGCGGAACATCGCCACTCTGATCGAAGTGGCCTGTAAGGCCTATCTTTTGAGAGAAACAGGATATCATGCCCCCCAGGAAATTATCGAGAGATTGGACAGGACGCTTCTCGATCAAAAACATAAAAAGAGGAAATCCCAGTGAAAGACGATAGATTTCTCATCATCACAGGTTTGTCCGGATCAGGGAAAACCAGTGTCAACCGCTTTCTGGAGGATTTGGGTTATTACTGCATCGACAACCTCCCTGCAAAATTGATCCCGAGTTTTGTGGATCTGTGGATGCGAGAAGAATTCAAAATAGAAAAAGTCGCTCTTGTGGTGGATATCCGCGAGGAAGGATTTACGACAGAGTTCCCGGATGTGGTGGAATCCATAAGGAAGAAGATCCCGATCTGGATGATCTTTCTCGAAGCTTCGGATGAAACTCTCGTGCAGCGATTCAGTGAGAGCAGGCGCCCTCATCCTCTAACGCGAAAAAAATCTGTTGTTGAAAGTGTTCTCCTGGAGAGGGAGCGTTTGGCCGAGATAAAGAAGATGGCGGATGAAGTGATCGACACTACGGCATTGAGTATCTGGGATCTAAAAAAAATACTGACAAGACGATTTCTCAGGCGAAAAACACAACAGATGCAGGTCGTCATTGTCAGCTTTGGGTATAAATATGGGATACCTGTCGATTCTGACCTGGTGTTTGATACACGATTTTTGCCCAACCCGTTCTACATCAACGCTTTGCGAGAAAAAACGGGAAGAAGTAAGAGTGTACGCGAATATGTTCTTCAGTCCGCAGGAGCGAGTCAGTTTTTAATGGAATTGTTCAGGTTCGTGGATTATCTGATGCCGAACTTTGTGGAAGAGGGAAAGAGCACTCTGACCATTTCCGTGGGCTGCACAGGAGGCAAGCACCGATCGGTCGTTTGCGGTGAGCAGCTTAAAAAACACTTGAGGACCAATTCTACCAACGTTCGCATCTACCATCGGGATATTTATAAATAGAAATGTTATGAATAGATGATAAAATGTTGAAATCTTGGTATGAGTTATGCAAAGATTGGGGTTCGCACCCCGTTTGGTTTTATGGACAAAACAGACCTAGAGGTCGAAACGGACAAGCGGTAGAAGAATGATCGGTGGTATCATAGTCTCCCACGGCAAGCTGGCAGAGGAACTTCTAAACGCTTTGACGATAATACTCGGCGAAACTGTCAACATCGAAGCAATTTCCATCGGATGGTATGATGATGTCGAGGCTTCAAAAAAGAAGATCAATAAGAGCCTCAAAAACGTCGATCAGAAGAACGGCGTTCTGATTTTCACAGATATGTTTGGAGGGACTCCTTCCAACTTGAGCTTCAGTTTTTTAAAGGACAATCAGGTTGAGATCATTACAGGAGTGAATCTTCCGATGCTCATCAAATTTGCATCTCTCCAAAGGAGCAATAGCCTCCAGGAAGTGGCGAAGAAAGTTGTTGAACAGGGACAAAAGAACATCCACTGGGCTAGCGCTCTTTTGCGTTCCAAGAACTGATTCAGCCTGGCTTCCATGATAAAGAAAAAAGTCATCATTAAAAATAAACTTGGGCTACATGCCAGGGCTGCAGTGAAATTCATGAACCTGGCAAATCGGTTTGCCTCTTCTGTGCGGATCGAAAAAGATGGGAATGAGATTGATGGGAAGAGCATCCTGGGAATTTTAACTCTAGCGGCTGTACAAAGTTCGGAAATCACACTGAAGATCTCAGGTCCCGATGAGACACAAGCTCTTAATGCGTTGGTAGCGCTCATCGAAAAAATGTTTTATGAAGAAGAATAGAAAGAAATGGAATATCTGAGGCTAAGAGGTATCGGCGCTTCTCCCGGCATATCCATCGGGGAAGTTCTCTTGACAGAGCGCGTGATCTTTTCCTCGAGAAAAGACGGCATTTCACCGGGGCAGTTGGACACAGAGATCGCTCGTTTGGAAAAAGCCATCGAACGCACCAGACGCCAGTTGACAGGTATCAAGGATAAAGTAAGGGAAAAAATCGGGGAAGAGCATTCCTTCATTTTTGATGCCCACCTTCTCATCCTGAAGGATAGTTTATTGTTTGCAAGTCTAAAAAAGATTATCACAGAAGAGAAAACACGTGCAGAATGGGCGATATCACAGATCCATGAGCAATACATGAGTAAGTTTGAATCCATCGCTGATGAATATTTCAGAGAAAGGAAGTTCGATGTTTCGGATGTGTTATCTCGGGTACACAAGAATTTAGAGCCTGTCGAACAGGAAAAAACTCACGATGATAAAGAAAAGATCCTGGTGGGTCATGACCTCTTGCCTTCTGAAGCAGCTCTGCGGTTGAGTCAAGAAAATGTGCTTGCGGTGGCCCTGGATATGGGAGGCCAGACATCCCATACGGCGATTCTCGCTCGATCGTTGAACATTCCGGCTGTTGTCGGACTGAGGAACATTACCAAACGCGTCAAGAATGGAGATATCCTCATTGTCGATGGCACGGATGGTGAAGTCCTCATCAATCCCCCACCGGCCATTGAAAAAGAGTTTATCAGCAAGAGGCAAAGATACGAAAATTATCGTAAGGAGCTCCGAAAGACAGCTAAACTGAAGTCCTTAACCTTGGATGGCGAGAGATTTTATCCGATGGCCAATATCGAGATGCCAGAAGAGGTTAAACCGGCGTTTTCTCTAGGGGCAGAAGGGATAGGGCTTTTCCGTTCCGAATTCATCTATTTGCGCAGCACTTCTCTGCCTTCAGAGGAGGAGCACTATCATGCCTATTATCGTTGTGCAAAAGAGGCCCACCCCGCCCATGTCTACATCCGGACGATGGATATCGGAGGCGAGAAAAATCTCCCCCAACTCAAAATAGAGAAGGAACCCAATCCGGCTCTCGGCCTGAGGGGGATCAGATTTTCTCTCCACGACAAGGCACTGCTCAGAGTACAGCTCCGTGCGATCTTGAGAGCGAGTGTTCTAAAAAATGTTCGCATCCTCATCCCCATGATCACTGAATACGAGGAGATCAAAGAGGTGAAGATCCTCTTCCAAGAAGTCAAAGAGGAGTTGAAGTCACAGAAAGTCAAGTTCGATACACATATTCCCCTGGGAGTTATGATCGAGGTTCCCGCAGCAGCGACCATCACAGATGTGCTGGTCAGAGAGGTGGATTATTTGAGTATAGGGACGAATGACCTTATACAATATTACCTGGCCGTGGACAGGTCGAACGAGCTGGTGTCATACCTATTCAAGCCTCTCCACCCATCGATCCTGCGAATCCTCAAGTTCATCATCGAGACCTCTCAAGCGGCTGGGAAAGAGATCACGGTCTGTGGAGAAATGGCGGCGGACCCTCTGTCTGCGCTGGTCTTACTCGGTTTTGGGTTGCGAAAATTCAGCATGAATCCTATCTTTATTCCCCGGATCAAGGAGGTTCTGCGTTCGGTAGAATTCAAACCCATTCAGAGGATCGTGCGGAAAGCGATGCAGCTCAAATCGGCCCAAGAAATCGAGGAGTACATCATCGAGAGAGTTCTTGTGAAGTATCCTAAGGCTTTCCTAATGGGCTCGATAAATTGACCTAAATCATTCATAAAAACACCCGATAATTTTTTCATTTCGAACGGCATTCCTTTTTTTCCCGATGAACTTATCTATTTGTGGATCCCTCTATTCCCAGAAGATTTTTTTTATTTAGTTAAGTTTTATTGAGGCGGCCGTATTTGTCTTCGAGGCGGACGATGTCGGATTCAGCCGAATCGCCTATCCAGATCTCCATGAGTCGTGTGGGTGAATCACCGATGCACTTCATCCGGTGAGGAACTTGTGCAGGGATAAATATCTCTTCGTTTTTCTCGGGATGCCAGACTTTATCTCCAACCGTCACTTCCAAACCTCTGTCCAAGACGACCCAGAACTCGCTGCGGCGCTTATGATATTGGAGAGACAGGGTCTCCCCCGGATTGACGGTGATGATCTTAATACTTCCGGCATATTGATGGGGGAATGAACGGAATTTCCCCCAGGGACGGATGTCTTCCGCGATGCCATTTTTGAAGTGGATCATCATTTCAGTCTGGTTTTTTTTGTCGTGTGTTTTCACTCTTTTTCCCCTTTTCCCTACGTGGTTTTGCCTTTGTCCCTACGGTAATTTTGAAGGATGGCACCTGGCCTGAGAATTTTGTTTATCAGTGACCAGGTCGAATCAATCCCCTTCGTAGACAATCCCCTTGGTTTCCTAGACTGTCGGAATTCAGAGTGCGGTTGTGGAATCCAGTTTAAAAGGGAACTTCGTCGTCTTCGGCGCTCTCCTTTATGGATACACTTTGCTCACTTTCAGGAAATTCCGACGGCGGAGCCGTTGAACTATACGACTTCTCTTCCGAGCTATCCTCTCTTTTGCCGAGGAGGACAATATTTTGGGCATGGACTTCTGTTGTGAACTTTTTATTTCCATCCCTGTCTTGCCAACTGCGGGTCCGCAATTTTCCTTCGATCAAGACTTGTTTTCCCTGAGTCAGATATTTTTCACAGAATTCAGCCAGTTTTCCCCATACCACGATCCTATGCCATTCTGCCCGAATGTCGCTCTCATTGGTGTTGGGGTTGAAATACTTCTCGTTTGTAGCCAGGCTAAAATTGGCGACGGCCCTCTCCGTTTGAGGGATGTACCGCACTTCTGGATTTCTGCCAAGGTTACCGATCAAAATGACTTTATTGAGGCTGTTGATGTCTCTCATTGTTTGTTTCCAATTCTCTAATTTTCTGTTGAGCGATTTTGGTTTCCTCTTCGAGCGGAAATTTTGTGATCAAAAGCTTGAACACTGAAAGCGCTTCGTCTTTTTTTTCCTGCTCTGCAAGGCTTATTCCTTTTTTGAGGTAAGCGGTTGGGATCTTATCACCATTGGGGTAGTTGAGTATCAATTCATTGAAATGTTCGATGGCTTCGTTGTATTTCTCTTGGCTGAAGTAGCATTCTCCGATCCAGTAGAGCGCATCATCAGAAAGAGGGCTTTCAGGAAATTGGGACTTGTAAATCATGAAGCCTTCGATCGCTAAATCAAAATTGCCTTTTAAATAGTCAGACCTGGCCATATTGTACACTTCGTTCGGTGAGAGGTTGGGAGAGATCGAAGGTGGTTCCTCCTCTTCTGAAGGCTGGCTACTGGGTTCTCCTTGCTCCTGTGGTGGGGGAGACTTTGTCTGGTTTTCCTCTGAATCCTCACCTACAGTGACCTGTTTGGCTAGCGGAAGGGCAACTCTTTTGATCTCGATCAAGTCTTCGGAGAATCGGGAGATCTGTGTGTTTATGGTCTCCACTTTCTCAAGAAGGATTTGGTACTGTGCAGGAATCCTTCTCTGTTCCTCTCTGGCGCTTGCTTGCTCTGACTGGAACTGTCGTGTCAGGTCGAGAAGCTCATTCAGTTGATCCCTTATGCCCTTGATCTCCCCTGCGTTCTGTTCGATCTTTTTGTCTAGGGCAAGGATTTGTTGCTTGAGCAGTTGCACATCTTTGTAGATGAGTTCATAGGCCTTTTCCCTTTTGTTTTGGCTTCCGCTGAGTGCTAAGGAAAGACCAAGAAGCAGGATAAATCCGGAAAAGAACTTTTTTCCCATGGATTACTTAGCGATGATCGTAGATTGTGCGCGTCTATTCCTTTGCCATGCCGTTTCGTTGTGTCCCATATCAAAAGGTTGGCTCTTGCCGTAAGAGATGATCTTGATCCTATCCGCAGAAATGCCGAGAGAAGAGAGGTAATCCATTGTGCTCTTGGCTCTTTTTTCTCCGAGCGCAAGGTTATACTCCTCTGTTCCTCTTTCATCACAATGTCCTTCGATGAGGATCTTGGCAGAACTGAATTTGTTGAGCCATGCGGCGTTCGCTTCAAGGACAGGCTTGGCATCATCCCTAATGAAATATTTGTCGTAATCGAAATGGATCATCTGCAGTGGTTTTTCAGCGTTGACTTCTTCCAGGGATTTTTTCATAAAGATCTCTTCTTCTGTGAGTTCTGGTTCCTTCACTACGGGAGGTTCTACCACTTTTTCGACCTTGGGTTGCTCCTTCACCTGAGGTGGTGGCGGGGGTGCCTGTTCCACCTTTTTTTTGCATGACATCAGGAATCCAAAGACCAGAAAGCAAGCGAGAATAAGAATGAGTGTTTTTTTCATGTGACCTCCTTCACGTCTTATTCCATCTCTCCTGTTTTGTTAATAGGGCTTCCAATCAGCCCTAATTGTATACGATTAAATTTTCACCTGTCAACATAATCTATCCTGAACTATTCATAAAAAACGTCGATGCTCCCTTTACTTCAACAATGTCAAGAACTTATCCTGACATTGTTGAAAAAACTTTTCAAGAAGAATCTTTCTAAATTCATCGACGTTTTTTACCCTTCGGGCGAACCGATCTCACAGCATCGGCTTCGTTGTAGCTCACTCGCGGTAGTTCACTACAGCTTCATAAGCCACTGCCTTGCCGCTACTGCAACCTCGGTTCGTGAATAATCCAGGCAATTTATAACTCAAAAGAACTTTTGTGAAAATTTGAAGAATCGATCCACTTAACGGGTCCAATCTGGAAGTTTGTTTTCACTCTTCGAAGTCAGGCGGCGCATGTTTGCCCCGTCATAATCAATCGCGTAGAGCTGGATAGTTCCTATGCGGTTGGAGGAGAAGATGATGTGCCGGCCGTCAGGAGACCAACTTGGCGATTCGTTTCTTGCGTTGCTCTCTGTGAGCTTGATCGTTTGGTTTGTCCTTAAGTTCAGGACGTAAATGTCGAAGACGAGGTCAACTCTGGACACATATGCGATCATATCGCCGGCAGGAGACCATGCGGGCCCATCGAAATAGCTTCCTCCGAAACTGACTCTCCGTACATTCGATCCCTCTGCATCCATGATGTAGATTTGCGGCGTTCCCCCCCTGTCCGAGGTGAATGCGATCTCTCGGCTAGTCGGTGACCATGAGGGGGCAGTATCAATGGCCTTGTTGAAAGTCAGTCTTTTGATGTTTGAGCCGTTACTGTTTGCCACATATATCTCGGAATTTCCCTCTTCGAGCGTCGAGCAAAAGGCCAGTTTTTTTCCATCCGGAGAAAAAGCTGCGCTAAAGTTTGTCCCTTCGTTCTGGACCTCTATTTGTTTTCCCTCGTAGATATTCAGGATATACAGACCCGCACTGCCCTGGCGGTAAGAGGTGTAAACGACGCTTTTTCCGTCCGCAGACCAGGCAGGCATGTAATCTTTGATGGTGTTGAAAGTGATGCGGGTTTGATTGTGGCCGTCATAGTCCATCATGTAGAGCTCATCGTTGCCATCCCTGTTGGAGATGAAGACGATCTTGGAGGTAAAAATGGGTGTGTGGCCAAGCATTTTCATGATCTCATCAGACATTCTATGGGCAACCAGCCGGATGAGGTTCATTTGCGATTGGTATCTCTTCCCGAAGATAAATTTTTCCGATTTGACATCAAAAAGCTTTCCTTCGAAAATGATGTTGCCGTTTTCGCCCCCATCAGTGACTTCGCCCACAAACAGGAGCTTTGCCTGGATGGACTCCCAATCTTTGAAGAATATCTTTTGGGGATCCAGCGGCCGGATATAACTGTAATAACTGTTGGGGAGAGTGTTGAAAACTCGACTGTATTTGAGGTTGCCTGTGATGATCTCTCGTGCTGTCTCCGCAAAAGATTCGGCTTCGGGCGAGGATCCGCTCACTATGAAATTGGGGATAGCTATGGGGATGGCAGGAATGCCCCCTTTGATGCTCATCACCACATCTTGCTGGGAATAGAGGGCTGCGGTGCCAATCAGGAAAAGAACGATTGCCAAAATGATTTTTTTCTTTGTCTTCATAGTGTTCATTTGTTATGCTCGAATATCAGATGAATGCCTAAAAAATCGCCCTCATAATCATTGGGAAGGGGGGGGAACGGAGCCGAAGATTGAATGGCTCTGAGGGCAGAGAGGTCGAGAGAGCGTATCCCACTTCTTTCCTTGATCTCAAGAGTGGAAATTTCTCCGTTCCTGAAGATTTTGAAGTAGACCGTCGTGTGAAAATCTCCTGTGACTCCCGGACTGATCTGGGATGTGTACCAGTTGCCGGAAATCTTACCGTGGATTGTCTGAAGATAATATGTATACGGGAAATTAGAGAGGCCGATCTGGGAAGAGAATTCCGAACCAAAACCTCCCCCACCGCCGGGGCCGCTACCGATACCGATTCTCACTCCACTGCCTGTTCCGCTGCCTGCCTCTGAATTTACACCATCGGCTGATTTTGGCGAAGAGCTATCCGGAGGTTTCTGTGTTTTTTGGATGACGGCTTTTTTCTCGCTCGGAGGTTTTCTCTCTCTCTTTGGCTTCTCAACAGGATGCCTGAGACTTGATGGGGATTCCTGTTGGAGTTTCTGCGGGGTCGTCAGATCCCTGAGCATCTCTCTTTGAGGAACAGCGGTTTCGGCGAGATTTTCCTCTGCGCGGGGTCCACCGCCAGAAGACTCGCCGCCTCCGCCTCCTCCTGGGAAGGAGATCACATTGACGTAATGGATCATCCCTTTTTTGGAGGACTTGGGGAAATAAGGTGACAGCAAGATAAGAAGAAAGAGCGCAAGATGGAATGAGGTAGAAACCACAAGTGATCGTTTAAAGTTCTGATTCCCCTGACTCACTGCAGCCACTCTTACCGTCTATCCCTTTCTTCTATGGGTATAACGACCAGTCCGACGACATCGACTCCTGCTTTTTTTGTGACATCGAGGATGTTGATGATATAGCCGTAGGGAAGGCTTTCATCCGCTTTGATGAAAACCACTTTTCTCTCTTTGCCGTAAAAATATTCCTTCAGTTTGTTCTCGAGCAGAAAGATGTTTATTGGGGACTCTCCGATGTGGATATACCGGTCTTGAGTGATCGTCATCGTGAGACCCTCCTCAGCGGGTGATGAATTGGTTTCTGCTTGAGGGAGGTTGACACCGATGCCAGATTGCATCATAGGAGCAGTCACCATGAAGATGATCAACAAGACCAGCATGACATCAACCAGGGGCGTTACATTGATTTCCGAAAGATTTGACGATAACCGGACCCGCTTTTTCATCATCGCATTCTTCCACTGGCATTAATGAATTCAAGAATGAAATCCTCCATGGTTGAGATCAGTACTTTCAGCTTATTGAGTAATAAATTATAGAATATAACCGCTGGAATGGCTGCAAAAAGGCCCAGGGCTGTGGCGATTAAAGCCTCGGCGATTCCGGGCGCTACCGTGGCCAGATTCGCATTCCCAACCCTGCCAATCTCCATAAAAGAATCCATAATACCCCAGACCGTTCCAAACAAACCGATAAAGGGAGTCACTGTAGCTGTGGTGGCCAGAAACCCATTCAATCGTTCCAATTGGGTAATTTCGGTACTGGAGGCCATGACCAGTGACCGCTCGATACTCTCCGGATCCAAATCTGATGAGGCGTATTGGGGGCCCATCTGCAGGGACATTTCCCGGTAACCCAGCTTGAACATCCGGGCCAGGGCATTGTTCTTCACCAGAGAGGCGTATTTATTGATTTCTGAGAAATTTTTCGATTTCCTGAAATAATCGAGAAATTTTCGGAACTCTTTTCGGGTCCTGGCATATTCAAATACCTTGAATATGATAATGGCCCAGGAAATAACCGAAAACAACAGAAGCAACAGCAATACGAATTTGACCACTGGAGATGCGGTTGAAATGAGAAAGAAAATACTGTCACTTGATTTCAAAGAAGCTGGAATAACAGCAAACAATAGACTTTTCATATCACCCAATGTATCACAAACCTATTTGTAATGCAACCGAATCCCAAGAGGATTTCCTGCAGGCATTCCAGCCCTATGACCTTAGGAGCTGACTCTGTGGAGGCTATTGTTCTTTGGCGGGTGTACTTTCCAGCTTCTGTTTCAATTCTTTACAGACTTTTTGAATAAACGACTGTTCTCTATCCAAATTCAGTGAAGCTTCCAGAGCCTTAATGGCTTCCTCTAAATTTTTCAGGTTGGCCAGGGTAAATCCCAGAAGGTTCAGAACCCGGATATCACTGTTATATATCTTATTGGCTTTCAACAATTCATCCAGGGCTGTATTGTAGTCCTTCATTCCGTACAGGGCGGTCCCCTTGATCAGGTAATAATCGAATTTCAGTTCTTTAGCACTCTTTATCTTTTCAACTTCCACCAGTACCTGGTTGTATTTCTTCATTCTATTCAAAACGTTCAACAGGGCCACATGCCCCTTGCTAAAATCGGGGCGGTTATTGACACACCTTTCATAAAACTTCCCGGCCTGGGAAAAATTGCCCACATTTTCATACTGGTTTCCCATGATAAAATACATAAAATAGGGATTGTCCAGACGGGAGCGCTTAAAGGTTTCCATGGGGTAGCCGACAGATTTTAGCGGCGAAACCGAAAAATTATTTCCCTGTTTGTCGATCAAGATTCCCAGCTTGTCCAGCAGCCTGACTTCAAATTCATAATAATCCGGGGCCAATCCATTTTCGGACAGCTGATGTAAGATATTCAAGTTTTTATCGTATTCAAAATCACTGAGTTTTATCTGGTATTTTTTATTGAACTTGATTCGCTCGTTTAATCCCTTCAAGTGGATTTCAACTTTTCCGTTCTGCCACAACTCTCTGCCTAAATTGTAAACTCCGACCCAGAGATACGGCCGCGCTCTCACCCGGAAAGTCTTATCCGTGTCCACAAAGAGTTTGTTGTTTCGAAGCCGGTAGGGATAGAAAAAATTGTCTGCCCGCTCCTCAATTTTATGACCCAGAACCGGTGTGGACAGCATGGCCATTGACCCTTCCGGCCTGCTTTCTATATCCATGTCGAAGTAAGTAAATTCTTTTCCCACCGTATTTTTCAGAAAAACCATCAGCTTGTAATTGCCGGGAAGCACGGGAAATGAATCATGAACCACAACCCCATTACCTCTCAGGGTTTTTACATTGTCCGGATCAAAATAAAAATTAAAATTCTTGGTATACTGGTGAATAAAATCTTCACCTTTTTTCAAGCTGACGGATAATTCCAGGTTAAAATAGTACTGCTCTTTGTCCTGGCTGTAACCCACCGATAACTGTTTGGGTTTGACCGAAATAT
>JAGLRY010000179.1 GCA_023135995.1 Candidatus Aminicenantota bacterium
CCCGGGCTACAACGAAGGCTTTGTATTGAGATCAGCTCGCCCAAAGGGTAAAAGATGCTGCCAATAAGATATTAAATGATTTTAGAGTATAAGTTTGGCAGCAGCTTTTATGAATAATTCAGGTTAAAAGTCGTGCTGTTTTTGTGATAAAATCCTGACCAAGAAAGCCAATGTCGATTTGGATCATCTTATCCGGAATAATCGCTCCAGCGATCTTCTGGTTTGGTTATCTGTATTTCAAAGATCGCACCCAGCCAGAGCCCTTCCGAATGACCGGGATCACATACATCCTGGGAATCTTCTCTGCGATTATCGTGATTCAAATCTTCAAGGTACTTCCTCTTCTGGGAATCCCAGAAGATCCAAGCGCCCTCATGGATACGAACAGGCTGAAGTTTTTGTTTTATTCTATCGGCATTACAGGATTCATCGAAGAATGTTGTAAATTTCTCCCCTTTTTCTTCATTGTCTTGAGATTTAAATTCTTTGATGAAGAGATCGATGGGATCATCTATGCATCGATCATCGCGCTCGGCTTTGCCAGCTACGAAAACTCCCGCTATCTCGTTTATATGGAGGGGTTAGAGCTATTCGGCAGAGCTTTTGCATCCCCTCTGACGCATGCGATCTTCTCCTCGATATGGGGATACACTGTTGGCGTGGCCTGGCTGGAATCCAGATCAGTCCTCAAGGCATCTGTTCTGGGGATCGGGCTCGCGGCTCTATTCCACGGATTTTTCAACTTTTTAACGACCTCGCCAACCCTCCGTGCCGGTGCGTCCATCCTCATTTTGATCATCTGGGTCTGGCAGATCCGTCTCATAGAACGGCTCAGACACAAATCAAAAGAAGCGTGAAGTTCAATCCTTCATGTCCAAATGAAAAGAGGACTCAGATCTGGACTTCATAAACATCCGGAATATTGTTGAGTGAGATTTCACGATTAAAAGGAAAGATAACGGATGGAGTTGCCGCAGTAGCTTAGGAATTTTTCAAAATCCGTAAATGTGATCCCCACTGTGGCTGTGTTGACATTGGGGTGGAAATTGACATGGCTGGCCTCTTTGAGATCCCGGTCGATGACAACCACCACCGCATTCTCTCTGTCGTTGATCAAACCAAAAGGAGATACCGCTCCTGGTTCAAGCCCGAGGTATCGCAACATCCGTTCGGGCGAAGCAAAGCTCAGCCTATCCTCTCCAAGACGGCTTGTGAGGGCTTTGAGGTTCACTCTTTTTTCACTTTTAGCAATCACAAGATAGTGATTCTTCCCCTTCTTGTTGCGGAGGAAAAGATTCTTGCAGTGAGCTCCCGTGATGTTTTTCCAGTGTTGTTCTGCTTCTTCAACAGTATAGACAGGTGGATGTTCATGTTTTGTGTAGGAAATTTTGAGCTCCCTCAAAATGTCGTATGCTTTTTGTTCATCCATTTTCTTTCCTCCATGCTCATTCCACGCGGATCACACGATCAATTAATTCAGATAAAAGGATTTAGGGCCCTCAGTAAACAAGATCACTTCTCCAGCAGTGAGTTCAACTCGCCAGCCTTTTTTAAAAGCGCATCATACAGCTTATAGACGGAAGCCTCGTACTCCTCTTGTGGAGCAGTGGGTTTTAGGACCAAGTCGTGGAGTTTGACGTACAGACCATACATCTCAAGGAGTTTCTCATGAGCGGGCTTGTACTTCTCAGGAGGGTCTTCAACCTTTTGCAGAAAATCATCGATTTTCATCTTGTTCTGGGTGAACTGCCCCTTGGCCTCTGCTCTCGCTGGCCCCAGAATGTGTCGTGCTGCACGATTAAAATCCTCACCCGTGACCTTGGCATATTCCCAGACTGCTGTGTACGCCTTGGATTGATTGAGACAGGCTGAGGATTGTACGAGAATGACATCTCCAAGGTTTTCGACTCTCAGAGCATACATGTCTTCTTCTTCTCCCTTGTTTTGGCAGCTTATATTGAGAAAAAGGACACACAAGAGCAAAACAAAAATGATTGTGATGGATCGTCTATTCATGGCATCTCTCCTTCATATGTTCATTGCTTTATCTTTGTTCTGGCTGTTCATCTATTCTTCCAAATGGATGACTAGAGAAACTTTGCCTTCAATTTTGTGCTCAAGATCGACATAGTTGGTGTCGCGGATCTTTTGGTTCGTGAATGCGACATTTTGCCCTTTGACTGAAGCCGTTTTTGCCTGCAATTTCCCAGGCAAAAGAATATGAAATTGGCACTCGGCCCCTGCGATTTGAACTTCCAGATGAATTTTATCCTTTTCATAGCTGATAGAATAGTTGATTGCCGCACCAGAACTTTCATAGCAGACATGAACTTCAGCTTCGTTTATGCCGGCCGCCAACCAACGCGGAGAGATACGGCACTTCTGGTAAAGCTTTAGGTTGTCTTCGATCCCGGCAAGCCCTTCGATAAACGCATAGAGCATGGCGCTCGATCCCCAACCGTCCGTGGGTGATGCTTCCGGGCTTGTGCTCTCTTCAGTCGTGCATGGGCGCCCATCGGGAAAATACCAGAGATAAGTCGCGTTGGATTCGGATATCATCTGAGCGTATCGCAGCAGGATATCCACACCATAGCTTTCAAAGCCGTGTTCAAAGGCGGCCTTCGCCAATTCGCCACCGACAAGTGGCAAAATCCCTCCGTTCACATAAGCCCCTTTTTTGAGTTTCTCATCGCCAAAAACTCCATCCGGAAAGGGAGGGTCGATGGAAAACCACTCGGCAAAAGCATCCGTCTCTTCTTTCCGCCTGATGTACTCTTGAAGAATCGAGACCGCCATGAGATGAGTTGGCACTCCCCGGTTGATATCCATCGGATTGCTGAGGCTGAGCTGAGTGGATTCGTCCACATCGGGAATATTGACGGGATTCAACTTTACAAAATGCCAGTAAAACGTCCCGCTCCAGCAGATTCTGTTCATGTTTGTGCGCAGTTCCTCTGCCCGGGCCTTCCAGATCCGTGCGATGTCGTCTTTTTGGAAGTATTCATAAATACGGGCAAGAAGATGAAAGGCCTCATAGTATCCACTGTTATCACCGTGCATGATACCCCAGTAGGTATCGTCTGTGATCTGGAACTGGAGCCATTCGTGTTTTCCTGCTGTGTAGGCAAAATCCCAGGTGTCGATGGTGTAGGCTCTCTTCACAAGGCCAAAGTCCTCATCCCAGCGCCAGGGGTGGGAGAGCACATAATGGAGGGCGCGTTCCATATGCGGAAGGAGATCCTGGATCCATGGATCATCCCCTGTGGCCTGCCAGGCAAGATAAGCGGCTTTGACAAAACGGTACTCCACGTCCGCCTCTACTGGAACACGGACATATTTGGTCCAGTTTTCCCTCTCGCAGGGCAATTTTTCAGGAAAGGTTGTGAAATAATCGAATATTCTTCCATTGGCCGCTTGAGTCTCGGCAAAGTGCTCGACCGTACTTTTTAGGTCTTTTTCAAAGTATTTCACTCCGCGGAGGATGTCGCTGAAATCCCTGATCCAGATCGATTTTGCATCTGGAGTGCGGTACCCCCTGATATGCTTGCCATCGATGACGACATCGAGGGAGTCCTGCTCTAAAAAAGCTTTTATTTGGGGGATGAGATCGTCAAAGGTTGAATGACCCGTTTTTATAAAGGTTTTTTCACTCATTTCACTCATTGGCTCGGGCATCCTATCTACGAAGTTTTCGAAGAGTTTCTTCGCCGGACTTTCCAAGAAAGAGAATGTCCATTCCAACAGTAATTAGAGTGAAGCCTTGTTCGATGTATAGAGATGCAGCATCCGCATCCATGCTAAAAATTCCAACAGGCAATCCCGCCTCTGTGCAGGCATCCTTGATGTTTGCGATGCTTTTTTGAACTTGAGGATCTTTAATCTCCCCGAGTTTTCCCAAACTCCCGGAAAGATCGTAGGGACCGATAAAAACGGCAGAGATCCCGGGAACTTTAACGATCTCTTCGATGTTTCGCACACCGTCAATGTGTTCAACTTGTGGAATGATGGCGATAGTCTGATTGGCATCTTCCACGTAGTCTTCAAACTGCAAACCGTATTTCTGTGCGCGTGAAAGGCCGACACTCCGAGAACCATCCGGAGGATACAGACATGTCCTGACGATGTGGCGCACCTCATTTGTGGTGTTGACATGGGGAATGATGACGCCATCCGCACCGGCATCGAGCACTTTTTTGAGCCATTCCTCGTCTTTACTGGGCACACGGACGATGCACGCACACTTTTCTGCGGCAGCTTGAAGGATGCGCTGGACATCTTTGACATCAAGGGTTGTGTGCTCCATATCTACAAAAAGCCAGTCAAATCCCATCTCCGCGAATATCTCTGCGATCTCAGGCGAGGGCAGGGTCATGAACGTACCGATGAGAAGATCGCCCTGTTTGAGCCGCTGTTGAAAGGCTTGTTTCACAATGTCCTCCTCT
>JAGLRY010000018.1 GCA_023135995.1 Candidatus Aminicenantota bacterium
GCCAACCCACCCCACCCTTACAATAAGGTGGAGGCAGTGGCCCACGAAGTTTAGTTGGTTAGGTCGGGTCGGTAGTGAACTACCGCGAGCCGTCCCAACCTAACCCGGTGAGATCAGCTCGCCCGAAGGGTAAACAATGTCGATTATGAATAGAAAGCACGTTGAAAATGGCAATGTCAAGGTGATTTACTGGAAAAATAATGTAAATGATTGATATTGCTTTTGTTGAACAAAGTATCGACATTTTTTATGAACAGTTCAGGCTATTTAAACACGGATCTTGTGTAGACGCTGATGCCTCGTGTATCGCGGGCATAACGGTAAGCTACACCAATGCGCTCAAAACTGAGAAACCACAGCTTGATGTTCGACTTTTTAGCAAGACTGATGCCTATTTCCCACTGCCAGGATAATTCTGGAGGATTTTCAAAGTTATATATAAAATTGAGGTCGTCGAGATACCAGCGATTGATGATATGGGTCTTGAGAAACAGTGGCTCTCCCTGCCATTGAAGTTTTCCCAGGGGAATGTCGCACTCCAATCCTGTTAAGAGTTCGGAGAAATCCTGGGACGCGCCTTGTTTAGGTGTGTAGCCGTAAACAATGAGTCCATTCAGCAAGCCGAAATCCAGGCCTAGGAACGGGAATAAAAGGCGGCTTTTAATACCCCCCCAATAGAGCCATGAGGAGTCATCTTTGTCGGAGGTATCAGTTCCCCAACCCAAGTGTCCGTAGGCTCGGAGGGACCAACGCCGGCTCATTGGAAATTCCACAACCGCCCCCGGTGCAAAACTGATCTGTTTGAACCGAAATTCAAGAAAATCACCCACAATATTTTCGAAGTCGTAGTTGTGAACACCAAAAGTGATGGGAAATCGAAGCTCCAGAAGCATCGGCCGCTCACCGAAGTATCTCTCCCATTTGATCTCCTTGGTCCATTTTGGCTGCACATGGAGGACAAAGACTTCAACATCGCCTCTCACTCGATAGACGCCTGTCCCAAAGGCAGCTGCATAGGCCCAGTTAATCGTATTGAAGTCATCAGGCTCCTCTTGCTCCTGTGCATGGACATCGATGGGGGCGAGGAATCCTAAGAAAGACATCTGCAAAGCGAAAATGCTGATAACGGCTAAAATGCGGGACTTACGAAAGAGGTGAATTGTTCGTTGTAGGTACTGAGCCAATTCCAATATTCCTTTATTGCCGCATTCCTTCCGATCCGTCTGTATTCATAATATCCTACTAGCTCCCAAATTCAAACATAAATCATTATGCCATATATTCTCATCCTAAGAAGATTTATGAAGTAAAATTCACCTCCGAATTCATCTCAAGAGGTGATTGCCAGATCCTGGCCTTAATTGTTGAATGGAATAGACCGTGGATTTTAGAGAGGTGTCAACATGAAAATCCATAAAGTTATATTTATCCTTATTTTTTTGGTTCTGACGACTTCAGCTCTGTCTGCTCAAGGCAAGCTTGAGCTCGGATTCCATTATGGCCCCTGGGGCTTAAATATCATACGAGGGGCTATAGAAGATGGTCTGGGCGATGCTCTTGAGGAACAACTGAGTGAGAAAATATTGGAAGATATCCAGGAGGTCTATCCAGGTGCCGAACAAATCGCCTACGATCAAGTGTTCAGCTTTGATTCCGGAGGCCACAACTGGGGTATTGAACTTAGGTACTACCCATCAGGCTACAACGGCTCATTCAGCCTGGGCTTTTCCGTTGAAAAGACCAGGATGAGAGTTGCCTTTAATGATGTTCAAGTCAACATGCTTTTCTCAGAAGGATCGACATTTGAGGGGGATGCAGAGTCTGAATACTGGATGTATCCACTGTCCTTCCACATGAGTTTCCGTTGGGATATTGTGCCCACTTCAAAGATCCGGCCATACATCACTGTCGGATTTGGTATTGCCACCGGTACTGCTCTTGAGAACGGTGAGATAAGTTATGCTTACAGTGGAGACTTGTACATCGAAGGACAGGACCCGGAGCGATTTGAAAACGCCGATTCCAAGACTCTAAAGGAGCTCAAAGAAGAGCTGGAAGATGAAGGGGAAGATTTTGTTCTTCCCAGTATCATCCCTTTCATCCAGTTGAATCTCGGCTTAAAGGCGGCATTGACGGATAATCTCCACCTCCTGGTCGATGCCGGCATCTGGAATGGTCTTCTCCTCCGGGGTGGATTAGCTTTCCGCTTTTAGCCTTTGGGAATCAGTAGAAAAGGATAACCACCCAACCCATTTTGTGCTCTTCGGGCATTGATCTGTTTTTCCAGCATCTCTCTGAATTCTTTCTCTGACTTGTCCTCGAGTGATGTCATGAAATCCTGGGTGATATAGTTGCCCTCGTCCTTATTGTTGAAAACACCGATACCGATGGTATCGAATCGAGGATCCAGGATATTTTCGCGGTGTCCTGTTCGATCTCGCTCGTCTCTAATCGATCGGGCGGCACTTGAAATCCATAGCTGAACTGACAGAATAGAGAAATGACCATAAATAAGATTAAGAACGAACGAAGTTTCATAGACTTTTCATATAAGTTATAATGAGTATCGACATTTTTTATGAATAGTCCAGGCTGGTTATTTTACTATATTGGATTATGAATGGGAGGAGGCTGTGATGACAAAGCGAAAACTTTTATCTGTTGTTTTCATCTTATTATTTATCTCATTTTTCTTGTTTATCCGTGCCCAGGAAAAGTCTGAGGAGCTGACAGATGAGCAGAAAATACTCCAGGTCCTGCACTCGATCTCCAGTCATACACTCTTTGATTATGTGAAAGAGCTGGCTTCGGACAAGTATGAGGGCCGGCTCACGGGAACAGAAGGCTACAATGCCAGTGCCTTATGGGTGGCCGGGCGTTTTAGGGAGTGGAGGATCAAACCTGCAGGGGATAACAATACCTATCTCCAAGCTTTTCCCAATCCATATACATTAGTGTTTGAGGACTGTGAGGTCTCCCTCAATATTCCTGTCAAAGACTCGTTCATAAAGAAATATTACACCTATGAGGATGAGTTCATTCCCGGCGCGACATCCGGCTCTGGAGAAGTCACGGCTGAGGTCGTATATGTGGGATACGGCATCACTGCCCCTGAGCTCGGTTATGATGAATACAAAGGGGTAGATGTCAAGGGAAAGATCGTGCTCATGGAACGTGAAGCTCCGGTGTCTCCCGGCAAAAATCCCGAGCTTTTCAAAAAATGGAGGCCCTATTCCTTCCATCAGTACAAGCTCGAGAATGCAGTGGCACATGGGGCTAAGGGAATGCTTTATAACTATGGCCCGATCTCCAATCCCAACAATGCCTATGCTGAAGATTTTATCTACTCACATGTGGGGAATGCGGCCGTTGCTGATGCTTTTTTAGGCACTGGAAGAGTGCATAAAGAGGTCGTGGAAAAGATTAAACAAGAACTGAAGCCCCAGTCTTTTTCAACCGGAAAAGTTTTTACAATAAAGAACACCACTGAACACCACCCGGATGGCATCGGCATGAACGTGATCGGTATCCTCGAAGGAGTGGACCCAACGCTAAGGGATGAGGTGATCATCATCGGTGGTCATCTTGACCATCTGGGCTGGTGTTATGAGATCATGCCCGGCGCGAACGACAATGCCTCTGCTGTGGCTGTGATCCTGGGACTGGCTGAGGCTTTAAGCAAAAGTGCGATCCAGCCGCGCCGCTCCATCATGTTCATCTGCTTTGGGGCGGAGGAGCAGGCTGTTGCCGGTTCAAAATACTATCTGGAACATCCTGTCGTCCCTCTGGAGAAGACGATCGCCTTCATCAACATGGATGGCGTGGGATGCGGGGATACCATCAGTGCTTTGGCTGCAAAAAATTATCCCGAGTTCTGGGAATACATCAAAAAGGCCAATGACCAGTACATCCACAGGGAGATCCTCTCCTGGTATTTTGCCAACAATGCCCGTCCAAGGCTGGATGCGGCCCGATTCATGTGGAAAGGTGTGCCCACGATTTCCTTTTCAGTACGGGGCGCTCCTTCCTATTACCACGTCACCAAAGACGATATAGACACCATCACTCCGGAGATCCTGGAGGATATGACACAACTTCTGTTCATAGCAATTCTGGATATGGCCAACCAGGATACGCTCGATTTCAGAAATTAGGAGGAAATGCCCATGCAATTCCAGAATCCCACGCGGATTGTTTTCGGCTCTGGTTCGATAGCACAACTCGGAAAGATCGTTCAGGAAGAGCTCCAGGCAAAAAATCCTTTTCTTGTCACTGATAGAGGTGTTGAGGAGGCAGGCATTCCTCGAAGTGTTATTGCTCAGCTTCCGGGAATACAAGTTTTTAACGCGATCGAGCAGAATCCCAAACATAAGACTGTTGACGAGGGCGGAGAAATCGTTCGCCAGTCCCAGCCGGATCTCATTGTCGGATTGGGTGGCGGGAGTGTTTTGGATGCTGCTAAAGCCATTGCCCTGCTGGCAACAAATCCGGGCAATATCGAAGACTATGAAGGGAGAGGGAAATACAAGATTCCACCGCTTCCAGTATTGGCCATTCCGACCACCTGTGGGACGGCCAGTGAAGTGACCTGGGTTTCTGTGATCACGCACACCGAACGAAAGTTCAAGATGAGCATCAAGGGGCCCCTAATGTTTCCTGCTGTCGCTCTTGTGGATCCCGACCTGCTTATTACGCTCCCACCCGCGCTCGTTGCATCCACTGGTATGGATGCCCTCACGCATGCAGTCGAAGCGTATACCGTAAAACCTGCTAGCTTCATGACGGATATATTTGCTCGAGAGTCGCTTTTTCATATTTTTGTTTCCATCGAAGCGGCCTACAGGGATATCAAGGCAGACAGCGAAGCCAGAGAGGGCCTTATGAAGGGAAGCATGCTCGCCGGTTTTGCCTTCGGAAACAGCGATGTTGGGGCCGTGCACTGCTTGGCTGAATCCATCGGTGCACTCTATGATATTGCCCATGGAGTGGCTAACGCTATTCTTCTCCCTTATGTCATGGAATACAACTTTCCTGTCTCGACCGAGAAGTTTGCAGAAATTGCCAGGATCGCGGGGATCGATACTGAGGATGATGGCGAAGCGGCACGATCACTCATCCAGAAGGTGAAAGATCTATCTTGCATTTTGAATATTCCTTCTTTTAAGGAACTGGGCATCAAAGAGAATGATTTTCCAGAGATCGCCCAGAAATCCTTCGAAAACAATTCCAATCCTTCTAATCCCCGTGAGGTCACATCTCAAGATTATACGGAAATCCTTTCGAAGGTTTACCTAACCTGAATTATTCATTAAAAAGGAGTGTTATGTTGTGCGGTGTTCGATGAGGATCTGGAGAATTTCCATCTCGTCGGAATCGAACCAAATTTTGTGGCAGGATAGACACTTGTCCACGGGAATCACATAATAGTAGTTGTAGGCTCTAAGGAGCATCTGCGAGCCGCAGTTGGGACAAAAGATTTTTGGGGAGACATCCGGATTTATTTTTTTTGTCTGAGTGGGATTCAGCATGTAACCATCCCTGAATATGCGGGCTTTTTGTACAAGTTTCTCGGAGAAGTCGATCTCCTTCCTGGCCACGATCCTGTCCACAAGCGCTGAGTCGATCAGTTTACCGCGGCAGTCCGGACAGACCTTTAGAGGCACTCCCTCGTAAAAAGTTTCCTTCAAGGCGATTCGACATCTGGGACACTGGTTTTGCCTTGTGGGATCGATCGGTTTTTTCTTCAGGATCCTCCGACGGGCAATACGGATTTGAGGGAATTCCCGGGCCTGTGCCACGATCCCCTCCTGTTGGTTTTTGATCGGGATTAGAGGAGTGAAAAAGGGCAAAAACAGAAGCTCTTCGAGAGAATAAGGTCCTTGCCAGGTTCCCTTTGCATCTTTGATGGACCAGAATTTACTCTCCTGGATTTGAGTTTCAGCTTGCTGTGGTTTCTGAGCTTCTCCTCCTATCCGTCTCTCCTTCTGGGCGAGGAGAACATCACGTGCGTCTTCGCGATTTTTCTGGATCTCCCAGACTTCTTCGATGATCTTGGCTGGTTTGGTTGGGACCATATCTGCGAGCAGTTTGACCCTCCTCATAAGCGGCGGGTGGGAGTTAAAAGCTCTGCCGAAAAAGCTCTCATAGTCCCCTTTAGAGCGCGGGGGGACGATGAAGAGAGGGCTGTAGGTCAAGTTGAAATCTCCTACAAAAGAGTTTTTCAGGTGAGCCTTGTATATGGCTCGGGCTAGGGCTTTGGGATTGCGGCTGAACTCTACGGCCGCGGCATCGGCCAGGATCTCTCTCTGCCGGCTGATGAGCGTGCTGAGGAGATGCATAATAAAAGAAGAGATAGTGAGGGCGATAAAAAGCAGCACGACACCCCCTCTGGATTGTTGGCTTTGGCCAGGAGGGCCTGCGGATTCTGTCTCGGGTTCTACGGCATGTCTCAAACGCTCGAAGAAATTGGCGAGAGAACAGACCAAGGTGATGTAAAATGTATCTCCGCGGAGGACATGTGCCAGCTCATGGGCGATCACCGCCTGGATCTCGTCTCTCGTGAATTCGGCCAGCAGGCCTTCCGTCACCATGATGCTGGGTGTTTTGTTCGCTTCCATTAAGGCCATGGAATTGATGGCAAAGGAGGGAATGATATAAGGTGTCACTTTGGGTAATCCAGTGGCCAGCCTTATTTCTTCGACAGTGTTGGCAAACTGTTTGTGGTATCGATCAGAGAGGTCAGGAGGTTTGGCCTGCATCCGCTTCCGGATAAATTTTGCCCCGAACATCTTTGCGTCATAGAAATGGAAGGCAGCAATGAGAATAGCAATACCCGTCAGGATGGGGAAGATCGTCATCAGTGTTTTTGATGTGGGGAAGAGCGTTTCTGCAAAGAAAACACCAAAACTCAGCAGAAAGACAAAAGTGATAAATCCTATGGCGCAAAAATAGAACACAAAAAGGACGAGCAACAGAAAGAGGCTTTTCTTCCACTGCTGCCGCTGTATCTCGTAAAAATCCGGACGTCGTGTGCGTTTCATGTTTTCTCTATTTTGGTCGTATCAGACGTGAGTATACTATAAAAAATATGCGCCTCCTATTAAATAATCCCTTGGCTCTATCCTGAATTATTCATAAAAAATGTCGATACTTGTTTCAACAAAAAGCAATATCCATAATTTACTTTGTTCTTCCAGAAAATCACTTTGACAATGCAGTTTTTGTTGTTCTTTTTGTTTATAATCGACATTTTTTTACCCAAATGGCGAGCCGACCTAACCAACCAAACTTCATG
>JAGLRY010000180.1 GCA_023135995.1 Candidatus Aminicenantota bacterium
CTCGCCCGAAGGGTAAAAGATGCTGCCAATAAGATATTGAATGCTTTTAGAGTATAAATTTGGCAGCAGCTTTTATGAATAATCCAGGAGAATTGAGGGAGGAGAGTGATGAAAAAACTTCAACCATTCACCAAATCATTGATCGCCTTTTTTTCTCTTTTCCTGGCGAGTCAGATTGCGGTGACGCCCTGCACAGTGGCTGTCGTCTCGGGAAAGGCAACTCCAGACGGCCGTCCATTACTCTGGAAGAATAGAGATACAACGGCGCGTCCGAACAAAATGGCCTTCCTCCAGGGAAGTAAATACAGCTTCATCGGAATCGTCCATCCCCTTGACAAAGAGCCAAAAAATGTTTGGGCCGGTATAAACTCCGAGGGATTCGCCATCATGAACTCCGCATCATCAGACCTTGCTGAAAGTACCGGTATGGTCGGCATGGGAGAAAACGGGATATTCATGAAACGGGCCCTAGGCGAGTGTGCCGATGTGGCGGATTTCGAAAGACTCCTCAACGAAACAAACGGCAAGAGAAAGGTGGGCGCCAACTTCGGTGTGATCGATGCCAAGGGCAATGCATGCTTTTTTGAAACCCGGAATTCCTCCTATATCAAATTTGATGCCAACGACCCGCGTGTGGCTCCACAGGGGTACATCATCCGGACCAATTACGCCTTCACGTCGCCTGTAAAATATGGGGGAGGAGGGTACATTCGGTTTGAGCGGATATCGCAGCTCTTCCAAACAGCTTCGGCAGAGAAGCGGTTGAATGTCCCTTTTATCCTTCAGGAAGCGGCCAGAGACCTGGTCAATGAAAAACTGCATTCCTATCCTCTGTCCGCCCCAAAAGCATTCGACCCCGCGACACCTTTCTACATCAACACTTCAGACACCATCAACCGTAACTCCACCGTTTCTGTCACTCTGTTTCACGGTGCCCCTAGCCCGGATAAGGCCTACCTCTCGACCATGTGGGTACTCTTGGGACAGGCCGTCTGCACTGCGGCCATCCCCTTATGGGCTCATGCTGAGGGCATTCCAGAAGTGGCCGGAGGGGAGAGCACAGCACCACTCAATGACCTGGCTATTGCTTTGGCCAATTACCTCTATCCGGACGAACGCGGGCACATGCGGCAGTACCTCAACGTCACACGCCTGCTCACGTATGGCGGGGACGGTGTCCTCAATCGCATTATTCCTATCGAAAACAACGTTTTAGAAAAAACGGAAGAGCTGCTCGCAAAGTGGGACAAACAAAAACCCAAAAAAGAAGAAATGCTTGTTTTCCAAAAAGAAATCGCCGACTGGGTATACCGATCTTTGCGCGAATCCTTCCCCGATATCAAACCGGAATAAAAGGGATATCAAAAAGAGCCAAACAAAATTACTGTTTTTCAAAAAAGATATTTTGCACGCGGCCGGCGTTCACTTTGAATCCGATAATGTCCTCATTCTTGTTCCGGATGAAATTCAATTTCCATCGCTCGACCTGAAATCTGTCCATAAACGTGGGCTTCAGCGCAGCTTTAGGATAGCTCTTGTAGGGATTCTCATGCCGTATGAAAATCTTTCCTTTTTTAAGTCGCAGAAGATAGGCTGTATCAAGCTCTCCACTGTAATACTTGCCGACATATGCCTTCAGCTCTTCGGGTTTTGGTTCGACAACCTGGATGGGGTCATACGTACCCAGCTCGCTCCCCTCTTGCCAAACATGCAGGGTGTACGATCGGCCATCCTCGTTTTTGTCGAATTCGATCTCGAGTCTAAAGGGGACCCCCTCAGCAACAAAACGTGTAGGGCTGATGGGTGAGATCAAAAATCGCGTGAATGGCGCCCGCACCTGTAGTTTGTCTTTTCTTAAGACAATATTCCAGATCGCATCTCTTTTTTTGTTGTAGTAATTCCCAGTTTTTGCCTTGAGAGCTTCCTCGGAGATCTCGATGAATTTGGGTTTTTCAGGCTCGGGTTTTGTCTTGTCTCCAACCTTATCTTTGATCAGGTCCGCCAGATAGACATCCGCGACCCTTCTTGCCATCCCACTGGGATCAAAAGTGCTCAGGTTCGCCAAGCAGATGACGGATAACCTTTGCTCTGGGAAACGGATCATATCTGCGCGAAAACCCACAAAAGCGCCTCCATGGCTTACCATCGTCAATCCTTCGTGTTCCCCGATTTCGAGTCCAAAGGCATAATCCAGTTTTTCCCCGCTGTTCAAAACTCCAGGCGTTTGAATTTTTCCGATCAACTCCTGTCCGCTTTCCCCTAACCTGTTGTCACAGAAATTCTGATCCCAGAGAAAAAGGTCCTCCACAGATGTGAACACGCCTCCGTCCCCTGTCATGGGCAGAGTGGTCATTGAAATCACAAAGCCGCCACCCTTCTTCGGCGCATATCCCGAGGCTCTGTTTTTGACGATCCTTGTGTGGTCGTTATGAAAATGAGTGTTCGTCATCCCCAGCGGTTGAAAAATCTTTTCCTCGGCATACTCCCGGAGAGACTTCCCAGATGCCTTCTTAACGATCTGTGACAGCAGAAAATACCCAGAGTTGCTGTATAAGTGCTCCTCCCCGGGCTTAAAATTGAGTTCTTCCTGACGGGCCAGGAGGTCGACAACCTCTGCATCGGTGAAATAGTCATCGTCCCGAATTCCGGCGATCTCGGCGAGCGTAAGATAATCACGGAGGCCGCTGGTGTGGTGGATGAGGTGCCTGATGGTGATTTCCTCTGCATACTTTGGCATCTGGGGCAGAAATTTTCTTAGGCTGTCATCCAGGGACAACGCCCCCTCCTCCTCGAGAAGGGCCATACACACAGCCGTAAATTGTTTCGATGTCGAACCAATGCGGAAGACGGACTTCGAGGTGAGGGGAATGTTGTGCTCCAGATTGGCCATTCCATAACCGCACGCATAGATCAACGTCCCATCTTGGATGATCCCTAAAGCACATCCCGGTGAGCCCGGTTTATCCCATGTTTCGAATAACCGATCGACTTTCTCTATGAGAGAGTCTGTGTTTGCAAAACTCAACGACTCCCATAACAGTACAAAACCTAAAATACATCCAACGGTAATAAACCATCTCTTCCTGAATGTTTTTTTCACAAAGACTTCTCCTTATGAGAACGCTAGACAAAAAAAAGGATTTGCGGTAGATGACTACCGACCCGACCTAACCAACCAAACTGCATTCTTTGCGCCTTGCATCCATTAATGTTAGGGTGGGGTGGGTTGGCCTCGACTCGTGAATAATCCAGGTGTATTCCTATTTTTTCTCAGAGGATGGTTCCTCGGGCAAAAGGCCGACTTTCTTCCGTATCTCACGATCCAATTCTTCAGCAAGTTCCACGTTCTCTTTAAGGAGTTTTTTAACGTTTTCCCTACCCTGGCCCAGTCGTTCTCCCTTGTAGGAATACCAGGTGCCCGTCTTTTCGATCAACCCCTCGTCTGCTCCGCAATCGATCAAATCCCCTTCTTTGGAGATTCCTTCGCCAAAGATGATGTCAAACTGAGCGGTCCGGAACGGAGGAGCCATCTTGTTTTTCACGATCTTGACCTTCACTCTGTTCCCGATGACTTTATCTCCCTCTTTCAGCGTGGCCAGTCTCCGTATATCGATCCTCATCGACGTATAGAATTTGAGCGCTCGTCCTCCTGTGGTTGTTTCAGGGCTTCCCAAGAAAAAACCGATTTTCTCTCGGATCTGGTTCACAAAGATAAAACAGGTCTTCGACCGTGCAACGATCGCTGTCAGTTTTCGTAAAGCTTGGGACATGAGCCGGGCCTGGAGTCCCATGTGTGCATCACCCATCTCGCCCTCGAGCTCTGCCTTGGGTACGAGTGCAGCCACAGAATCCACCACGATGACATCGACGGCTCCGCTCCGCACGAGAACCTCTGCGATCTCCAGGGCTTGCTCACCATAATCAGGCTGCGAAATAAGGAGGTTGTCCACATCCACGCCGATGCGGGCGACATAGGTCGGGTCCATAGCGTGTTCAGCATCGATAAAAGCCGCCTGTCCTCCCTGCTTTTGGGCTTCTGCGATCACATGGAGTCCTAAGGTGGTCTTCCCCGTTGCTTCGGGTCCAAAAACCTCGACAACCCGGCCGCGCGGGAATCCCCCAATTCCCAGGCTAAGGTCGAATGCGATGGAACCGGTGGGAATCGAGGCCACCTTAACAGCAGCTCCCTTCTGCCCCATCTTCATGATAGCGCCCTTACCGAATTGTTTCTCAATCTGAGAAAGGGCCGTTTCAATCGCCCTGTTTCGAGATTCCTGTTTTTCGTCTTTGCCCTCGGTCATACTATCCTCCTCATTTCTTGCTGTAATCGTAGAATCCTCTTCCTGATTTTCGCCCAAGGTATCCGGCATGCACCATTTTTTGCAGCAACGGACAGGGCCTGTATTTCGAATCTTTAAAGCCCTCATAAAGGACATTCATGATGTCCAGGCAGACATCCAGCCCGATAAGGTCAGCCAGAGCCAGGGGCCCCATCGGATGGTTCATTCCCAGCTTCATTACCCGGTCGATGGCCTCTTCGGTCCCCACCCCTTCCATGAGGGCATAAACCGCCTCGTTGATCATAGGAATGAGAATGCGATTGGCGATGAATCCGGGATAATCATTGGCTTCTATCGGAACTTTCCCCAAAGCTTCAGCCAGACCTTTAACCACATCGAAGGTCTCCTGGGTGGTGGCGATCCCTTTGATCAATTCCACGAGCGTCATCAGCGGGACAGGATTCATGAAATGCATACCCATAAACTTTTCAGGGCGCTTGGTCAAAGCAGCCAATTGGGTGATGGAGATCGAAGACGTATTCGATGCAACGATCACCTCAGGGGCAAGAACGTCATCCACTGCCGTGAGGACCTTCGTTTTAACATCCAGATCTTCAAAAACCGCCTCCACAACAAAATCAGACTCTCTGAGGTCAGCAAGGCAAGTTGTGATCCGGATACGCTCTAAAATTGAATCCTTCTCTTCTTCGATCTTGCCCTTTTCCACAAGCTTGGAAAGGCTTTTGTCCATGATCTTCAGGGACCGCTGCAGGTATTCTTCTTCGAGGTCATTGAGCATGACCTTAAAGCCCGAAGTGGCCGCAACTTGGGCAATTCCGGTGCCCATCATCCCCGAGCCGATGATGCCTATTTTATTAATGTCCATCCTCGTTCTCCTCTCAGACCATCTCCACGGCCATAGCCACTGCGTCTCCGCCCCCTAAACAGAGAGCGGCAATCCCTTTCTTCAACCCTCTGTGTTTGAGCGCATAGATCAAAGTGATCAAGATCCTACAGCCTGTGGCTCCTATGGGATGTCCTAAAGCCACAGCTCCGCCGTGTACATTGACCTTTTCCCTGTCAAGCCCCAGTTCTTTAATGAGCACCACAAGCTGAGAAGAAAAGGCTTCGTTGATCTCGATGATGTCCACATCTTCGAGGGTCCACCCCACATCAGCCAGCACTTTTTCTATAGCTCCTTTCGGCGCATACATCACCATCTGGGGTTCCAATGCATTAGAACTTGTTCCGATGATCCGGGCGATCGGATCGAGATTTTTGTCCTTGACCGCATCCTCTGATGCTAGAACCACAGCCGCCCCTCCATCATTGAGACTGGAGGCATTTCCTGCCGTGACCGTCCCCTCCTTTTTAAAGGCCGGACGCAGCTTAGCCAGCTTCTCCACTGTCGCATCCTGGCGTGGCCCTTCGTCCACCGCAAAAACGATGGGATTCCCTCGCCGCTGTGGCACCTCCACAGGAACGATCTCTTCTTTGAGGTAGCCTTTTTCGATCGCATGGAGCGCCTTCTCGTGGCTGCTGACGGCGTAAGCATCCTGCTCCTCACGGGTGGCTCCAAATTTTTCAGCGATTACTTCGCCGGTCATTCCCATATGCTGGTCGTCGAAGGCACACCAGAGCCCATCTAAGATCATGGCATCCTTCATTTTGAGGTCACCGAACTTAACGCCTTCCCTCACGCCCCAGGTCATATGCGGCGCCTGACTCATGCTCTCCATTCCGCCTGCAACGACAATCTCATTCTTCTCCAACCAGATGGAGTTGGCAGCCAGCTCTACGGCTTTCAACCCGGAACCACAGACTTTATTGATGGCAAAACTATTCACCGTGGGAGGGATTCCTCCCTTTATCAAAGCCTGTTTGGCCGGGGCCTGTCCCAGCCCCGCGGATACGACATTCCCCATGATGACTTCCCCGACATCTTCGCCAGAGACTCCTGCTCGTGACAGGGCTTCCTTGATGGTAAAACCGCCCAGCTCAGGAGCTTTAAAATTCTTTAGAGCCCCCAAGAAACTCCCGATAGCCGTGCGCGCACCGCCAACAATATAAACTTCCCTCAATTCACACATGATGTAGTATTCCTTTCACCCAAAATTCAATTCGAATAATTCTTATTTAATAATAGGAAATTAAGTTTTATCACAATTCATATAGAGTGTAAACCCATCTTGACCTGACGCTCTTCACACGTCAATTTTCTCACTTTTTTTCTGATTTCTTTCTAACATTACACAAAAAAAGAACGGGCCTTAAGAGAGCCCAGTTATTTCACCATCCGGAGCGACATTGATCTTCTCTGCAGCGGGGATTTTCGGCAAACCGGGCATGGTCATGACATCCCCGCAATGAACCACCACAAATCCTGCTCCGGAGCTGAGCGATGCGTCGGTCACGATCATGGTAAAGCCCTCGGGCCTCCCCAAAGCCTGGTCATCATCAGAGAGGGAATACTGTGTCTTCGCGATACAAACCGGAAGATTCTGGAATCCGTTACGCTCTATTCGCCTTATCCTCCGCCGGATCTTCCCCTCCATCGCCACTGAAGCCGCACCAAACATCTTTGTGGCAATGACTTCGATCTTTTCGACAAGGGACATATCTAGCGGATAGAGGTGTTGAAAATTGTGCTCGTCCTTTTCGATGGCTTGGAGGACCTCCTCCGCCAGTGCCCTTCCACCCTCACTGCCCTTGTTGAAGACCTCACTTAGAGCAAAACGCACTCCTTCTTTATGACACAGGTCCAAAACTTTTTCGATCTCTTCATCTGTATCAGAGGAAAATCGGTTCAAGGCCACCACAAAAGGAACGCCAAAAAAACGGAGGTTTTCGATGTGTTTCTGGAGGTTGACAAATCCCTTCTCCACAGCTGGGATGTTTTCGATTTCCAGATCATCCCGCTTTATGCCTCCATGATACTTGAGGGCCCGGGCCGTTGCCACCAGGACACAGGCATCCGGGGGAGGGAGGTGGCTTGTTCGTACCACGATATCGAAGAACTTGACTGCTCCCAGGTCCGAGCCGAACCCACATTCTGTGACGACAAAATCCGCGAGATTAAGAGCCAAGTCAGCAGCGATCACAGAACTCGTCCCATGGGCAATGTTAGCAAAGGGCCCTCCATGCACGAATATGGGAGTGCCTTCCCCTGTCTGAACAAGATTGGGTTGTATAGCATCCTTGAGCAGCGCAGTCATGGCTCCATCGGCCTTTAGCTCCCGGGCAAAAACAGGTTTTTTGTCAGGGGAATACCCGACGAGGATATTCCCAAGCCTCTCCTTCAGATCTTTGATATCCTTAGATAAGCAGAGGATGGCCATGACTTCAGAAGCGGCTGTGATATCAAAGCCTGTTTCGCGGGCCAGCCCCCGGAGAGGACCCCCGATACCGATGATGACTTCTCTTAGAACCCGGTCGTCCATATCCAAAACCCTTTTCCAGGTGATGGTCCGGCTGTCTAAAAGACCACAGGCCCCATCAAAATGAATTCGGTTGTCCACCATTGCAGACAGAAGGTTGTGGGCCGATGTGATCGCATGAATGTCTCCTGTGAAATGCAGGTTGATCTCATCCTGGGGCAAAACATGTGCAGCGCCCCCTCCGGTCGCTCCACCTTTCATTCCAAAAACTGGGCCCAAAGAAGGCTCTCTCAGGGAGGCCGTTGCCTTTTTGCCGAGACTGTTCAACGCATCCGCCAAACCGATAGAGATCGTGGTCTTGCCCTCTCCCGCGGGAGTCGGGGACATGGCCGTCACCAGGATCAGCTTCCCCCTCTCTTTGCCTTCAGTACGTATTCTATCTGGAAAAAGCTTGGCTTTGTACTTCCCGTATTTCACCAGATCCTTGGCTTTTATTCCTAATTTCGCTGCGATGTCTTCAATGGGTTTTATCACGTCTGACCTCCTGTCACTTAGCCTGGATTATTCATAAAAAATGCTAACAAACTTAGATTAAAAAACCTTTCACAAAGAAAAACTCAATATCTTATTGTTAGCATCTTTTACCCTACGGGCGAACCGATCTCACTACAAAGCCTTCGTTGTAGCCCATTCGAGGTAGATCACTACATCTTCATGGGCCACTGCCTCGCCTTTGCAGCGACCTCAATTCGTGAATAATCCATTTATCCTGAATTATTCATAAAAAATGTCGATTTTTATCATAACAGAAGCAATATTTAAATGTTACATTGTTTTTTCGGAATACTCATTTGGGCACTGCATTTCCTATGCGATTTTTATAACCTATTTCGAACATTTTTGAGACAGAGTTCATACTCTTCGATAAGCCCCTGGTCAGCAAAGCTGAAATAGCGGTTATTCCCGATGATGATATGGTCGAGGACCTTGATCTGCATGATACTCATGGCAAAAACCAACTCCTTTGTGATCTCTCTGTCGCTTTCCGAAGGCTCTGGATCACCAGAAGGGTGATTGTGCACAAAGATGAGCGAAGACGCACCGAACCGTACCGCGGCTTTGATCACTTCCCGGGGATAGACAGCACTGGAATCTACCGTCCCCTCAAAAAAGGTCCTTTCTTCGAGGATATAGTTTTTGGCATCGAGAAAAAGGACTTTGAATCGTTCTGTTTTTGCATCCCTCAGAGAGTGATAGAGATAATCAAAGACTTCCTGCGAAGAATGACACACGGGCCGGCTGAGCATTTTTTCTTTAAGAAACCGACGGGAGACTTCTTGGACCAGCCGAATCCCGAAAACATTGTGCGGACCTATTCCTTTGATCTCCCTTAGCTCCGCTTCGTCGGCCTCCAAAACTCGTCTTAAAACCTTAAACCTCTTCATGGCTTCTTTTGCCTGCTTTTTACAATCCCGTCTCGGCGTGCCCAAGGTGAGCAAGATTTCAACGATCTCATAGTCCAGAAATCCCTGAAGTCCCCCATTGAGAAATTTCTCCCTGAGTCTCCCGCGATGTCCTGCCTCAGGCCTGTGAGATATGGTGTTTGGCCTTTGGGCAACAGTCCCTGATCTATTTTTTTCGATGTTTTGTTTTTTTGCGCTGGCCATAGCTCTCAAAGACAATAACGAACCAAACATCCAAAAATTCACACATCTTGTAAAAAAATCGGCTTATCGCCATATTGAGCCCCTTTAGATATGGAATCAGGCACTCATTATCGTGATGAAGCGAGTGAGCCTGAATAATCCTGGTGAGAGAGTTTATTTTTTTACGGAGGAAAAGAATTTAAGGCGGTAGATGCGGTCGGCCTCCTTGATCTTTTGACGGAGGATGTAGATCAAAACAAAGATGGAGATCCATATCCATCCCAAGAAGACATAGATTCCGATGGCCTCTTTGATATCTTTGGGAGCAGGTTTTATTTCTTCCGAGGCGTCATCCTTTACGGCTTGAATCTCTTCCTGTTGTTGGGGCGGTTGGGCCCACCCGGACACACAGAGGAACAAACCAAAGCAGATCAAACCCACTATAATTGACAGAAAGATCTTTTGACTTGGCATTGTCACAGCAGGCTCCATACCGACATGATCAAAGCATAGACCACTAACACATATCCCAGAGCTGTTATGATCTTCCCTTTCCGCTCTGTGGGCTTATTGTCGATAACGGGCAAAAAGAAAATGAAAAGGCCAGCCAGAAGCATGATCAGCACAGCCACACTGTCCCCATTAACGAAGAGAATCTTAGCAGGGAATATCTTCAGGGTCTGGAACAAGAAGAGAAAATACCATTCGGGTTTTACACCTTCGGGCGCCGCTGCCATCAGATCGGCTTGTTTATCGAGCGAGGGAGGAAAGACGATCGCTATGGAAAAAAGAATTCCCACCAAGACAAGCCAGACGACCATCTCGCGATAGACAAAATTCGGCCAGAAGGGAATGGTTGGCACATCCTCATTTCGGGTTTCTGCGTCAAGAGGAATGCTCATCCCCTTCTTTTGGATTAGATAGACATGGATGGCGAGCAAGAGAAAGATGAAGATGGGCAGGATGCATACGTGTATCCCAAAAAAACGCGTCAGGGTATCGCCGGTCACATCCCCGCCACCACGAAGAAGCTTGGTCACCCAGGCCCCCACAACAGGGATGGAACGGGGAATATCCGTCCCCACCTTTGTCGCTGAGAGTGAGAGGTCATCCCAGGGCAAAAGGTAACCTGTGAAGCCAAAAACGAGAGAGCAGGCAAGGAGAAACACGCCACTCATCCAAGTGATCTCTCTTGGCTTACGGTAGGACTTTGTGAGCCAGATGCTGATGAGATGGATAAAAACAAAAGCGATCATGAATGTCGACGACCAGCTGTGAACCGACCGGATGATCCATCCCAATGGGACCTCTGTCATGATCCTGGCCACGCTGGCATTGGCCGCATCCAAGGTGGGCTTGTAGTACAGGATGAGCATAAATCCCGTGACAACCTGGATGACGAAAAAGAGAAGGATCGCACTTCCTGTATAAAGCCAGATGGAGTGTTTATGCTGAGGGACTGGTTTCTCTTTCAAGAACTGTGTGATCGCCGAGAGACCGAAACGATCATCAAGCCAGATTGAAAGTTCTTTGGGCCAATTCTTCATGTTCACTCCACATCCTCTCTCTTTATGATCAGGTCCGGTGCCGCGATTTCTACGACGAGGCGGCGCAAAGGATGGGCAGGAGGGCCACCGATGTTAGTCCCGTACTCATCATACCAGCCATCATGGCAGGCACAGAAAAACTTCTTCTGCTCGGGGAGATAGGCCACATTGCAATCCAGATGCGTGCACACACCCACAAAGGCGAGGTAAGTGCCATCGTCGTTCTTTTTAAGGATGCCCGGTTTGCTCCCCCAGGGAAACCTCTTGACAGACCCGGGAGCCATTCCTTCAAAGTCTGAAAACAGAAGGATGACCTCATCCGGTTCCCTGTAGGCCGGGAAGATGAATTTGACGACCGGATAGATAAAAGTTGCCAGTAGAGCTGTGATCCAGCCTCCAAAAAGCCCGTTTAAAAACTGGCGTCTTGTAAAAAGCGAATGTTTGAGTTTCATCGTTTAAATGGGTTAAGGCTTTTTATTTTCTCGACGATAAGCTTTCGTCTCAAGGCTTCGATCCCATCGGCAGGACGCACCTCTTTAGGGCAGACCTCATTACATTTGAAAATCGTGTGACAGCCCCAGGCGCCGCCCTCTGTATTCACCCGCGACCAGTTCTTAAATGGCCTTTTATCCCTGGGATCTTTGACAAACCTGTAAAGTTTGGCCAGAGCGGCAGGCCCCAAGTAATTCTCTCTCTTGGAAACCACTGGACATGCACTGTAACAGCATCCACAGAGAATGCAATTGACGTACTGAAATATTTTATCAATTTTTTCGTCTTCGATCCGGTGTCCCTTCTCTGGGATTGCGCCCTCAGAATGGAGGAACGGCTCGATCTTCACAAGAGCCTCCCAAAACGGATCCAGGTCTACCACAAGGTCTTTCTGGATCTCCAGGTTAGGCAGAGGCTCTACAACGATCAAAGGTGAATCGAGAGATTCGAGCTCGGTCCGGCAGGCCAGGTCGAACTTGCCGTTGACAACCATAGCGCAAGAGCCGCATATGGCTTCACGACAACTGTACCGGAATGACAAACTGCAATCCTGGACATTCCTGATCTCCATCAGCGCTTCGAGCACAGATTTGGTCTCTTCGGTCTCGTAGGAATAATCCTGAAAGTAAGGGTGTTCATCCTGACGCGGGTCGAACCGGAGTATTTTGAACAGATATTTCATTTCAGTACTTTCTCTCGGCGGGCTGATACTTGCCGATAAACACATCCTTATAACTGATCTGTGGCTTCCCTTCTTTCCACGTGATTAAGGTGTGTTTGAGCCACTCGTCATCATTGCGCTTCTCAAAATCCAGCCTGTAGTGAGACCCCCGTGTTTCTTCCCTATTCAGGGCACCGATAGTGATCACTTCGGCCAAGTCGAGCATGGATTCATACTCGATGATGTTCACAAGTTCCTGGCTGAACCGAAGACAGGGACCGGAGATGTACACATATTCATAGGCCTCCCGCAACTCCTGGATGGTTTCAAGACACTGCGCTAGCTCATTTTTATTCCTGAATAAACCGACCTTTTCATTCATGAGTGCTTTTAAACGGCCCATCAAGATGTGGAATTTTTCCCCGGAATCCTTTTTTCTCCATCCCTCCACTCTGTTCTTGAACTTGAGAGCCGCATCGAGAAGGTTTTTCTCAGAATCTGTGACACCGTTGGCCCCTCTCACATATTCGGATATTTTTTTTCCTGCGATCTTCCCAAAAACCACTGTATCCAACAGGGAATTTCCCCCTAAACGATTGGCACCGTGGACACTCACGCAGGCACACTCTCCCGCAGCGTAAAATCCTTCCACGGCGGAAGCACAGTTTTTATCAACATCTATCCCACCCATGGAATAGTGTTGGGCGGGTTGTATGGGGATGGGTGTATCGATAGGGTCGAGCCCAGCAAAATTGATGCAGATCTCCCGGATCCCGGGGAGCCTCTTCTTGATCTTTTCTGCGCCCAGATGCCTGATATCCAGATGCACATACTGGGATTCGTATCCGTTGCCTTTATCAATCTCAGTCTGAATCGCACGCGCAACGATATCCCGGGGCGAGAGCTCCATGGATCGTGGGGCATAGTCTTCCATGAACCTCCGGCCCTTGTTGTTGACCAGGTATCCGCCTTCCCCCCTGGCACCCTCTGTGATGAGAATGTTTTTTCCGAGGAGAGACGTGGGGTGGAACTGGACAAACTCCAAGTCTTTCAAGGGAACTCCTGCGCGATAGGCCGCACCGATCCCACTCCCGTGATTGATGAAGGCATTGGTGGTCTTCATATAGACCCGCCCATAACCCCCGGTGGCGAAAACAACGGCTTTGGCCTGGACCGGCATAAATTCAGCATTCTCCAGGTCATAAACGATCACACCCAGGCATCGGCCGTCTTTGACAACTAGCTGTGTCACAAGCCATTCATTGTAAAACCGGACATTTTGTCGCACAGATTGTTCATAGAGCGTGTGTAAGATCACGAGGCCGGTCCTGTCTGCAGCGTAACACGTTCTGGGAAATCCAGCCCCTCCAAAGGGCCTTTGGGCTATGACTCCACCGGGAAAACGGCTGAAAGGCACGCCTAAATGTTCCAATTCGTAAATAGTGAGGCTCGCCTCCTGGCACATGAGCTCAGCAGTATCCTGGTCAGCGAGATAATCGCTTCCTTTGATCGTATCGAACGCATGTCTCTCCCAGCTGTCATCTTTTCCATCGGGATTGTTTCCCAGGGCAGCATTGATCCCTCCCTGGGCAGCCACAGAATGAGAGCGCAGAGGATGGACCTTGGAGATAACAGCTACGGAGAGGCTGGGATCGCTGGACAAAGCTGCAGAAAGCCCAGCCAACCCACCCCCAACAATCAGGATGTCGTGACTTAGCATTCAGTAATTCCTGGTGAAATAGATAATAAGGAGTATAGCGCTCGATACGACTCCAGAAATCGTAAAGATCCAGAAGAGTAATTTTTCCTTTTTCACACCAAGATCGATGATCACAGTCCTCAACCCGTAGAGGGCATGGAAAACAATCGAGATGATCAAAATCGTATCGGTCAAGGGATTCGTATGGAGCACCAGCGCCCAATCCGGTTTCTGCTCCTTTGTCATCAAAAAAAAGGATGTCAAAAACTTGATCCCTAGAAGGACAATGAGCAAAAGACCCGAGACCCTATGAAAAACCCACACAAACATATATTCCGCTCCTTATTCATAAAAAATGCCGATACTTATTTTCGCTTTCAACAGCATTTTTTATGGATAATACAGGTTACTTAAAGTCCTTCCAAATTGTCAAGGATAACTCAGCTTAAAAATTAATTTCAAATAACAGGCCCACAATGTTAGCATCTCCAAATCCGTGTTGATGTCATTCCGATTGATCAGATTGTTTGATATCTAAAACACTCTCAGTTTCCCCAGCGAGGAAACTT
>JAGLRY010000181.1 GCA_023135995.1 Candidatus Aminicenantota bacterium
GAATATGGTTTAGAATAAAGGGGACTGTCCCCTTTTAAGGCACCTTTTATTTACGAGAGGCGAGGAGTTTCTCGACGTCGGCGATCTCTTTGGGGACGTCTTTGGTGAGGACTTCGCAGCCGTCCTTTGTGATGAGGACCGTGTCTTCGATCCTGACTCCGAGGTTCTTCTCCGGATAATACAATCCCGGCTCGATGGCAAAAACCATACCTTCCCGCAGAGGGCTCATCGGGCCCACATCATGCGTGGCCATGCCAACACCATGTCCGATCCCCCCTCTTTGGCCTCTTGTGTTTATCCCCATTTTTTTCATCTTTTCTGCGACATATTTGCGCACATCTGCGGATGTCACCCCAGGACGGTAGGCTTCGATCGAAGCTTTTTGAACTTCCAAAGCGATGGTGTAAACCTCTCTCTGCTCTTCAGTGAATTTGCCGTTGGTCGGCCAGGTTCGGCTGATGTCCATGCACATGTAATCCAGCTCTCCTCCAAAATCCATAAGTATGATATCGCCATCTTCAACCATCCGTGAATTTTCGGCGTAATGCAATATGCAGGAGTTCGGTCCCGACCCCACAATGGGCGGATAGGCAAAGCGTCTAGCACCGTGTCTCAATATCACGGCCATCGCCGCCGCTTCGATCTCGTACTCATACACTCCGGGTTTTCCTTTGAGCATAGCCTGTTTGACCGCTTCTGCCGAGATCTTGCCGTTCCGCCTCAGCACCACTATTTCCTCTGGCGTCTTGATCACTCTCATCGAATCGACGATCGGAATGATATCTTTAAATTCACAGTAGGGATAGCGTTCTTTGAGCTTTTTAACACGGTAATTATCCAATGAGATCTGATCATTGTAAAAAATTCTGTTTTTTCTGGCTTGGAACAATTTGTATTCATACCGGGCGTTGTCGACTGTATCCCTAGGAGACAGACGAATGTGGAGAGTTTTGCCCGCTCTACCGGTCCACCGGGCCAGATACTCATCAAAAAGGTCCAAAGGCTGGATGGAAGACAGGCCGGTTTTTTTCCTGCCACCCGGGTCCTTCAGCAAGTTTATCCCATGAAACCTATCTTCCCGCTCCGACGTCTGAGGTAAGAACAATATGGACTGTTTCATCCTCGGAAGCATCATCAATATGGCGTTCACATCCTCCCTGCCACAAAAGTAGTAGAAGTCATTGTCCTGACGGAAATGAGCTCCGGATTGAGGGATCGCATTCCCGAAGAACACGATGATCCCGTCCTGGACCTGCTCCATAAGAACTGCCCGACGGCGCATGAATTCCTCTTTGGTGTAGCCGGTTCTCTGCGCGAATGTATAAGATTGAAGCAAAAAAACAGAGACAAGGAAAATAAAAATAATACGGAGAATTATCCTCTTATTCATTTAAGACCTCCCTCCAAAATTGCCGTGTTATTCTTAACCTGGACTATTCATAAAAAATGTCGATACTCACTATAACTTACATGATCTCTGTATGTTACTTTGATTTGGCTGATTATTTCAATGATCATTATATTTTCCATGTAGCTTCTATTTCTACTCGACATTTTTTACCCTTTGGGCGAGCCGATTTCACCGCATCTGCTTTGTTGCAAAGGATTTGCGGTGGACCACCACAGCTGCATCCTTTGCGCCTCGCATCTACGGTAACCTCGACTCGTGAATAATCCAGGTTAAGTTTAAAATATACATTAAAAATATGCTCTTAATCTGATCAGTCCCCCATTCCCCATGTTTTTTCCGTAAACCGTACTTTCCTTGCCGAGATTAAAATTCAGATAGGCATAGACATCCACATTATCGGAGAGCGAATAGATGAGCGTGGGCACGAACGCAACGCTGTTGTCTGAAAAACAATAGATGGTCTGGAGGCCGACGTTCAACAGGTCTGTGGCCGGATGCTGCGCAAAAATATATGCCTGATCGCGGCAGATGGCCTTCTGTTCGGCGGCAAGAAACCTCATCCAATCGTTAATGTCATAATCTTTATAATCAGATTTCCCTAGAGTATTTCGGTAATACTCCATCATGACATATGTCTGGAAATCAAAGGTATAGTCCGCGCCTACCACAAGCTCATAAAAATCACCCGACTTTTCCATCCAGTTGTAGGCATATTCCGCCCATACACCCAATCCTAAGAGCTCACCGACCGTACTCCCGCCCAACATTTTTCGCTTTTCAGATACATCAACAAAGTTCATGTATTCGGTGTCGAACTCTGTGTAATCATGGAAAGGCCAGACTCTTTCCACAGCAATGATGTTGTAATCAAAATGGGAGATCGCCCCTTTGAGCTGGAGGAGCTTTGTGGATTTCTCCCATGTCTCTTCGGGAGCATACAGGGCCGTCAGTGTATAGGCTGGGCTCAGTGGGATATCCAGCCGAAGAGCCGTGTGTCCGGGCTGTTCATAGGTCGGGTCGAGGACATCCTTGATGTTGAACACATCCGTGGGATTCCAGACATACCCGGTCCCCAAAGAAATCTGCTGCTTTCCCAATGTCAGGTCAAAAGGTTTGAAGCTGAACTTCATGTACGCATTATCCAAAAACGTGTCGTTGGAAAAGGCGATGATATACAGCGACTGCATATCTTCCGGGATTGTGGACGTTACATCGTCAGAGAGAAAATCCAGGACATTCCACTCGGTTTTCCCTAAATAGTGGATGTAATCAAAATTGGCGGCAAAGGTGATGTTATCGGAAAAGTCAGACTTTAGATCCACTCGGAGTTTGTTTGTGAATAATTGGTAGAACTCACCTTGGAGCCCTGTCCCCATCGCTTGTGACTCATAATAACCGAAAATTTCCAACTTCTCCTGTGCCGCAAGAGAAGACCAAGACAAACCCAAAACCCCCAGAATAAATACCCATTTTGCAAGAATGAAAACCCACTTTTTCATTTTTTTAGCGCCCTTTCTGTAAACATGTTGTCGTCCAAGGGGATGTTGAACTTCACTTCCAGCATTTCCAACTCTGTCTGAGTGTTGTCATTCAGGTCAAACATCACGGATTTCATGGCAGTAGGGATATCATCGATCACACGGATATCACTCTGGACTAAACGCTTTACCCGACGTGATGGGTCTTTATCGTCATAATAATCGATGGCAATAGGCACAAAATTCTCTTTTATGACCCAGATGATCAACCGGGAATAGGACAAATCGCTCTCGGGTTTGCGCGTGAGCTCCAACTTGTAACAATCATATCCTTCGCTTTTTTCATCTTCAAGCCTCTTGGACACATAATCCTCGATGAAGGCGTCGCCGCTTCCCATATCCTCGTAGGAAAAATCGCTGCCCTGCATTTTCTGTTTCTTGGCATGGGTCGCCAATTTTCTCACCCTCTGCGTGCGGGGGAAAAACATCCAGATGTCATCGGCATTGTTCAGCATCAGCACCGCCTGATCTTTGACTCGCCGTGGCTCAAGGTAGCGAACGAGATTCTTCTCCCCTTTGTTTTTGCTCCATGATTCTTGAACAAATGTCCGTTTGCTGCCCGATGTGGTCACAATAGTCATCTTGGCCTTCGCATGGCTCGTGTCGACATTCATGGTGTCGTTGACCTTCTGGATGATATCCTCTCCTGTGAGTTCCTGACCGGAAGCCACCATTATTAAAAACAGGATCATTAAAACTGCGGTCAATAACTGTTTCATCATATGACCTCCATTTGTGATTCTTCATCATTCCGTATTTTTTTTTCCATTTTTCACCATATCAATGGTATTAAGCGATAACGCGTCACTTCTGTGTATTCTTTATAACCTGACAACTCCCTTGTTAAAGTACGATCCTCCATAGCTGTCCGAAAAATGAACAGAAAAATTATGGCCACACTGGGAAGGAATGCCCACAAGGAACCTAGGATGAGTGGCATACCCAAAGTCGTCAGTATTGCACCCACATAGCCCGGATGTCTGACTGATTTATAGGGACCAGCCGCACACACCTGATGATTCCTATCCACTTGAATCCGTACAGTTGCCTCAAAATGAGTATTAACCGCCATAGCCCAAAGAGGTAGAGCAACGCCAAGGACTAACAATGTCAAACCAAGTGCATTCAGCGCAAGTGACATGTGCGACCATCCATACCGCACCGCATCGAAGCCCGCAATTATCAGTGCTACAAAGCTGAGTGGCCTCCAAAAGGCATAGAAGAATTTATCAAATGTTTTGGTACCCACCTTCATGAATTTTCCCCGTTCATTGAGGAGTTCAGGATTTTTTCTTATCATCACGACTGAATAGATCACAGTCAGCACTAAATACAATCCTGCCATCACCCAAGCATTTATCCACTTGATCGTACCAGCGGATACCAGCAAAATGGCGAGCAAAGGGACAATGCTTATTACTCCTATAAATAAACCGCGTCTCCCATAACGATCGAGCCCAAGTCTGTCTTTAGCTGTTTGAGAATTGACGGATTGAGACATTGGAGGATCCTTCCCATTTATTGAATTTTTCACTGTATCGCCATTTTGATATACGTATCAGAAATATATGAGTTAGAGTTAAAACAAAGATCGCACCCAGCATTATTAAGAGTTTTTCCTTTCGAGGAATCCGATTATACCTGGTAGAATGACGACGGTTGTCAGAAAGCAGGCGCCAACACCCAGGAAGAGAGCTGCTCCCAGATGCCCAAAGCCGCGCCAGATGGAAAAGACCAGTGACCCGAAGGCCAGCATAGTCGTGAGAGAGGTGAGGAGGATCGCCTTTCCCGTGCTGGCAAACACAGTGAATACTTTGCCTTTGCCCTCATGTTGCCACCGGTGGACGATGTGAACCCCATCATCGATCCCGATCCCCACGATCATCGGAAGGGCCATAATATTCATCACTGTGATCTGCATGCCCGTCAGCTTCATCAGCCCCACCATCCAGAGCACTCCACAGGCCAAGGGGATCATGGCCATCAAAGCATACAGTGGACTGCGAAAATCTACCAGGAGAAGAAGAAAGACGATGATCAGCGTGAGAAACACAGCGTTCCGCCCGTCTCGTCCGATGATCTCGATCAGTGCACGAAACACCGGCGGCATTCCTGTGGCTTTGTCGCTCACCCTTTCCAAATCATCATCGAATCGATGAAGAAATTCGGCATCCTGCCAGATATTCCCCTTGGGAAAGACCGTCACCAAAAACTGCTCCCGTGTCTTATTGCTGTACCGGTCAAGAATGGAGACCGGCAAATCCTCCAGCTTTATCGATTCTGTGCTCGCCATCCGGATCACAGATCTTTTGAAGTAGGGAGCAAAACGCTCTTGAAAACTCGACAATCCTCCCAGGAGCTGTGCTTGATCCGCCTCTAAAAGCCGCAGCAACTCCTGGATGATGTTTTGGGATTCAGGTTTATCCGGATCTCCCACGATAGCTTTGCATTTATCATCCACTTTGTCCTGACCGCCAAGATAGGCCATATCCTGCATCTCCATGATATTCATCTCAAGCCGTTCCACTTCTTCGTGTAACTTGGGGATACTATTCCATACGATGCCTTCTTCGATAGGAGTGGCTTGAACTTTCTCAATAATTTCCACAATGTGAGGGATCCTCTTCTGCTGCTGCTCGGAAGAAGGCAGGTAGAGAGAGATATCCTCTGTCACAGCCACTGATCCGAGTTCTTTGTACGCTTGAGCAAGTTCTCTGGATTCATCGACATCATCGGCTAAGATCAGGGCATAATCCATGCTCATATCAAATTTTTCGAGCACAACATCCTGGAGTTCTATAGAAGTCAGTCCTTTGGGTTCGATATTCATGTAGTTGTGGTCAAATGTGATCTTAGAACCAAACCAGGCGAGCATAAGAGTGAGAAGCAGTGAGAACAGGACCGTGAACACATAATGCTTGCTCAACCAGACAGCAGCGTGACCCAAAAACCGAAAGCTGATGTCGCGCTGGACAAATAATTCTGCGTCTTTTCTCTTTTCATGTTTTTTGTCCAGACGCCGTTCTCTTAAAACGAGCAAAGAGGGTAAAAATAGAAAGGTGGCCAAAAGGATGGCGAGGAGACCAGTCCCGGTCGCCATTCCCATTTCTTTTAATCCTCGGGATTGGCTGATGCTCAGGGTCAAGAAAGCACAAGCCGTAGTCACACCGCCGGTTAAAATACCCTTTCCGCTTTTTAAAAACGTTTTTTCCATGGCCTCGGTAATGGAATCGCCTGCCGCCCGCCACTCCGTGAAACCGGAGATGATATGAATGGAGAAATCAATGCCCAATCCCAGAAGGATCACAGCCATCATCTGCGTCATGATGTTCAACTGCCCTACGACGATCGCGGCAATCCCTACAGCCCAGATGAGTCCCACAAGAAGGTTTGCTATGGCCAGTACAGGAGCCACCCACATCCGAAAGGAAACCATGAGAAGGAGCAGGATGGCGAGGACAGCGATCAAAGTGGTGTGTCCCAGACTCTGCTCGGCGTAGACCATCTCATCACGGCCGATCGCGATCATCCCGGTGAGGCCTGCACGAACATCTGGATAGTCCACTCGCATCTCATCTAAAATTTCCTGGACAGAATCTGTCCCCACAACCATAAGGTCTGAATCCATCATTGTGAAGTTAGGGATCGCATTCAAGACTAAGGCTTTCTCGTCGTAAGAGAGAAAATAAGACTCTCCGAACAGAAGTTTATCCGCGATTCCCTGGATATCACTCTCAGAGAGCTCCTCCCCTTTGACCACGCTTTTCAATCCCTCAATGAGACTCTCGATCCCGTCCAGGAACACGACCGCCCCATCTTCTTTTTCCCGGGTGGATATGGATTCTTCCTGCCCGACATATTCCTTTTCCATGGAGTTATTCAGGTTAACCAGAAGGCCAGTCAGGTTAGGATCCATGAAGATATCTTTGAGATTCTTGAGATCCTCTGCCTTGATGAGCATCAACCCGTGCTCTTTCAGAAAATCGACCTCGGTCTTGTAATCCACCCGACGGAACAATTGTTCCCTATTTCCGTGCGAGTTCGTGGTTTCTAAAATCCGAGGCGCAAGAGTTTCGGCAAATTCCTTGATCCGTCCTTCCTCCCCCTCTACAACGACAACAAGGCTTGTGGCTGAGACAAATTCCTCGATGATCTTATTGAATTGAATTGTCCGCTGGTCCTTCGAAGGCAACAGGTCGGACCAGCGCATGGTGACCTTCAAATGTCCAGCAAAATAGCCAAACACGATCGTCAGGAGTAATACAATCAAAAGCATCCGCCCCGGATAGGAAGAATGCCAGTGGGCAAGCTTTTTTAAAAGAAATTCTCTCATTTGGAGTTCTCCTATTTCGAATCTCTATTGTGTCTTCTCATTTTCGTCCCAGATTTCCTCTATCAGACATTGATAAATCGGCCCAACATTTAATTTTCCTTCTTCATTCCGTCTATGATCAAACGGGCTGTGGAGCGCACAGCTTTTTTCAGATCAAATACATTCCGGTCCATGATCCACTGAAGCATTAAGCCATCAAGAGCACCGATGATGATTGAGGCAACAATTTTTGTATCTATGGGCTTGATCTTGTCCTGAGCGATACATTCTTCAAGCAGGCTTTCAATAAATGTGCGATTGTCATAATAGACTCTCATGAGGTCGACTGAGGAAAACCTTCCCTTGCTTCTTATGCCCTCGGCCCAAAAATCGATCACGATCTCCAGATAATCCACATACTCACTTTCTAAGATATCGGCCCATGATGAAAAGTACGCCCATAGGCGTTCCAAAGGGTCATCGATTGGAGTGAGGCGTCCGGCAACGATAGTTTCAGCTTGTGCCATAAAATACCGGAAAGATGCGGCAAACACTTCGTCTTTACTCCGAAAATATTCATAGACAGTTCCCTTCCCGATGTCAGCCGCCTCGGCAATATCAGATATCTTGGTCTTGTTCCAGCCTTTCTCTGCAAAGACCCTGATCGAAGCCTCCAGGATTTGTGTCTTTTTTTCCTCTTTGTCGACTATTTTTGGCATCTATCTATATTTATATTGACTGACCAGTCGGTCAAGATTATTGTATAAAAAGAGAAGACGTTAGTCAAGCTATAATTTAAAGTGAGTTTCTGTGTCTGCGCAGGGACAAAGACCTTCTATTCGAGGACGAAGATCTTTCTCTCAGCGCTTATGTCTTTGAGAATCTGAGGCCACACAGTGACACTCACCTCTCCAAGGTGTGCCTTGCGGAGGATGTACATCTGTGTGCGGGACTGTCCGATGCCGCCCCCGATGCTCAACGGGATCTCGTCGTTCATGATGGCTTTGTGATACGGGAGCTCGAGGAAATCCATCTGCCCGCTCATCTCCAGCTGCTTGACCAGAGTTTCTTTGGTCACACGGATGCCCATCGATGTCAATTCATGACGGCGCCGGGTGATCGGATTCCACACCAAAATGTCCCCGTTCAGACCATGCATAAGCTCACCGTTTTTAGTGATCGTTTCTGTGATCCAATCGTCATAATCAGCCGCTCTCATTTCGTGGGGATAACCATCCTTAAGCGGATAACCCACGCCATAGATAAAAATGGCCGGGTATTCCTGAATGATTTTTGTCTCCCGCTGCTTACGCGGCAGGTCGGGAAACATGTTCAAAATCTCTTCGGCATGCAGGAAGGTCAGTTCTTCGGGTATGGGGGGATATTTGTCCGTGTTCAGTTTGGGAAAAAGCCCCCGCACATGGGCGTCGGCGCCAACGATTACTTTCCAGATCTTCTTGACGATATCCGTAAGGAATTCGAGATTGCGTTGGTCTTCTGTCATGACCCTTTCCCAATCCCACTGGTCCACATATGCGCTGTGGTCGTGGTCGAGAAAGTAGTCTTTGCGGACGGCGCGCATATCGGTGTTGATTCCCTGCCCGACCTCACAATTGAACTGCTCGAGCGCAACTCTTTTCCATTTAGTCGCCGCCTGAACGACTTGTGCATCGATCGGGTTCTTGTCATAGTCATTGGAAATGTGGAACTCAATGGGCGTGCGTGAACCGTCACGGTCCAGCATGTCGTTCACACCGCTGTTCACATCGACGATCAATGGTACCTGCACCATCATCAGGTTGAGTTCTTTATTCAGGTTTTCTTCGATGTAGTTTTTTACCGCATAAATGGCGTACTGTGTCTCCCTCACATCGAGCAAGGATTCATAATCATTGGGTAAGACTTTTTCAAGATCTTCATAATTGCCGATTCCTGGTCCTGCCAGGTCTGCTTTTTTGTCATTCATAATATCACCTCTCTTAT
>JAGLRY010000182.1 GCA_023135995.1 Candidatus Aminicenantota bacterium
TACTACGAGATGGAAACGACCACAAAGGTTGCCGCTATCCATTGCTCGCCCTGGACATATGACACCTATGTGCCTCTGTTCTTTGCAGGACATGGCATACCTGCCCAGCGAATTGCGCGGCCTGTGACGCCCTACGATATCGCTGCCACTCTTGCCGTCTATCTAGAGATCAAACCGCCATCGGGTTCCGTGGGCATACCTTTGGTCGAGGTGTTGAAGGCACACTAAACGAATTTTTGAACCCGGGAGTAAGTCCCTATTGGAAGACTTTTTCTTTTTCCCTGATTATTTGAAGTGTTTTTTAGCGGGCGAAATGGGTAACGATCTTCATCAGCTCCTTGGCCACTGCAGGGGATTCAATCTCGTCTTTAGATAAAATTTCATCTACGGCAAGGTCGAAATTCCGGTAGAATTTGGCGTTGGCATCCGTGTCCATCGTTAGCGATGCGCCCTCAACGGATATACCTGCAAAAAGACCTTTGCTTTTAGAGTAGGAATAGATCTCGGCTTCGAATTTGATGTCGGTATCTGCTTCCGTTTTTCGTCCAATAGGGCCTGCGACAACGCTGGCACCGACCCCCAGTGTGAACTTTCCCTCGGATATAGTCTTCACGCTTCTCTTGTCTTTAAAAACAAGAATAATATCCGCTTTCTGGATACCGATCTGGAAGCCTATACTGCCGCCAGTCATGCTGATAAAGGAAGGATAACTCCAGTCTTTCTTTCCCTTTCTCACCATTATCACACCCTTCCCATGGCGTCCTCCAATACCCCAGGCAGCATTCCAAAAACCAGGGATAACGGCAATGGCTTCAGCCCGGGACAAGAGAGCCCCTGGGATCCCTTCTTCTGGAAGATCCACCAGCTCTTTGAACACTAGGATCGAATTCTCGACTCTTTCCACTTCCTTGGACTTCTGATAACAATCCAGTCCTGTTGGTGATGTGGAAAACACCAACATAAACAGTATGACACACGAAACTATATGTATCTTTTTCGGAAATTGCGTCATTTTATTTCACTCCTATCCTATAGAAATATCATCCTACATTTCCAAAAGTCAAACATTGAGATCTCATCTCTTGTTCCTGCCTTTCCTACTATCAAATTTTATGAAACGTCCCATAGACAGCTAACCTAAATAGTTCAGGTTAAAACTTGAAGCCCAACAAGTTCCAGTAGTAGAGGAACCAGAGGAAACCGACGACAGCGAAAAAGATCAACATGTAGTGAATGCGGCCACAGGTCGTCCAGTATCCCTTGATCCATGCTAAAAAGATATAGAACAGGACTACAACAGCCAGCGCTCCCGCCAAAAATGGAAGCACCAATAAAACCTTGAGTGCAAAAGGAACGCCGAACATGATCTCGAAAGGATCCTTAAACACTAACAACAACCCGATCAGAAAAACGCCACAGAGGGCCACCATGCTTCCTGCCAGCAAACGGGCCGGTTTTGGGACATCGGATTTTTCCTCCTTCTGTCTACATATCCTTCGGGAGAGTGCGCTGAGAGGCCACCTCAATACAGATAAGAACAAAAGCAAAATGATCCCTAGAATCGTGAAATGAACCATTGGCGTCTCATACCAGGATAATTTTATAGCTGCAAAATAAGGAAGGCGTCCGATAAAAAGATGGGTGATGCGGCCTTCGTCATCTTCGCGAAAAACGACAAGGTTTTGTCCGCCCAATTCCTGGAAAATCAGGGGTTTTATCTCAATAAATTGTCGTGCTCCAGAGCCGCTTGCTGGGATCAAAAGAGTCCCCTCCTTGGTTGCGCTCACTTTGTAGGTCATGAACAGGTTGGCTATCTTTTCATATGTTGAGCTATTTGTTCTGGCTAGCATATAAGTACCCGTGAATTTTTTAGCCCGTTTTTTAAAATCTGAAGGAGGCTCGAGGCTGGCTTCGATATCTATCGGAAAGTAGCGGTCGAGGATCGATTCAACAAGCTGGACGCGGGACGGACCGCCACCACCAACACTGTTATAAGCGACATAAAAGCCTGTATTGTGTTCCGGGATCAGAACGAGGAATGAATGGAAAAGGAGAGTGTCTCCCCCGTGTTCCAGTGCATAGAGATCGTTGTATGTCATCTCCCAGAAACCGTGTGCGTTTCCGTTGATGTGGGGATCATGTGTAAAGAGTTGAGAGTGCATAAGATTTGCTGTTTCTTCTTCGAGAATCCTGATCTCTCCGTATCTACCCTTTTGAAGATGGGCGATCATGAATCGGGCCATGTCAATGCCGGATGCGCTCAAGGAGCCTGCAGGAGTCATTCCATGGATAAGTTCAAACTCTTCTGCTTTAAAAACTCCTTTTTCATATTTGTACCCCACGGACATAAAATCAGCCAGGTTGGCGGGGAGAGGTTGGCGGAATGTGCTGTGTGTCATTCCCAGAGGTTTAAAAATATATTCTTCAACATAGGCTTCAAAGGGTAAGCCGGAGAGGACTTCCACAATGTAGCCTGCAAGTGCAGTCCCATAGTTGGAATATGAGGTGATTATTCCTGGAGGACGAACTCTGGCCGGCATGTATTTTTGTAGAAATTCCCCGATAGGCATAAGATCTTCGGCTGTGCGTGCAGCCATCCCTGTTGCCTTTTCCTCAAACCCGGGAGTGTGTGTCATCAGATGTTTCATTGTGATAGGCTCGGGGAAAGTTTCAGGGATCTTGAATTCTTTGAGGTAAGTGTTGACATCTGCATCGAGGTCGATCTTGCCACCCTCCACGAGCTGCATCACTGCAGTCCAGGTTACCAGCTTTGAAACAGAGCCAGGCCGGAACATCGTGGTCTCTGGGTCTACCGGTATCTTCTTTTCCACATCAGCATATCCATAACCTTTGGCCAGGAAGATTTCTCCATTTTTAACGACAGAAAAGGTTGCGCCCGCAATGTGTTTATCCCGCAGATGGACAGCCATGATTCCATCCACAAAAGCTTCTAACTCAGCCGGATCCGAAAGAACCGCGCTCTTCCCCAGATCTTGTGCTATGAGTTGCTCCTCTGCCTCATATTCCTGTGATAAGAGAGTGCTGCAGATCGCTCCAGCAATAAATACGCAAATCAGAATGAATATCCCCTTTCTTTTCATAATAATTCTCCTTCTTTTTGTATTCTTCTCTGTAAAATAGCATCTTGCGAAAAAAATGTCAGGAATTTTCTTCATAATATTCTGTCTGTTCGCCTGTTATTTTCGAGGCAATCTTTAACATTTGTATCAACATTATGACAGCATCCTTGTGATGTCTTAGGTTTTGCAAATTTTTTAAGATTGGGCTAGACTCAAATTCAGGAAAATCAAGGCCAAAACGAATGAAGAGAATCCCTCTAGGAATCATTGTGATATCAGTAGTTATGTTTTTTGTGGCGGTCGCTACGGATATTTTCTGGGTGGCGAAGCTTGTCGGAAGACCGTTTCCGAAAACGATGCCGGTCAGTCTAACGGTCTACAATGCTTTTGCTATTCCTGATCTGCTCATGTCTGTCTTCCTGTACATCGGAGCCATCGGTCTGATGAGGCTTCGGAAATTCGGGCTTGTTTTTTCGTTAGTCGCAATGGGCATGTGGATCTTTGATTCTCTCCTGGTCCTTGGGATCACAAAATTATCCCGGATCGACATTGTCGGTTTCTCTTTGGTCTTTGCAGCCTTCACAGTGGGATATCTTTTGTATAAAAAGGATGTCTTCAACTAGACCTTATTCCTTTGTGCTCTTTATGGGCGTGGTCTGCCTGATCCTGGCAGGTGTGAATTACATCGGTATATTCGCTCTGGGGTACACAAAATTCCTGGTTTTTGTGGGGTCTGGATGGGTCGCCCTGGGATTTGTCCCTGCGATCATCATGAAGACATATCAGGGC
>JAGLRY010000183.1 GCA_023135995.1 Candidatus Aminicenantota bacterium
CCGATCGTGCAATCCACATATATGCCCTCTCTATTCACTCCCAGAAAATCCATCGTTTCTTCCAGGAGAACAGGAACATGGAGACTGCTCCTCATTCAGCCTTATCCTCTGGTGAGAGTTCAGAAATACGCTCGAACTCTTCATCAGTCAGAGGATTCTGTTCGAGCACGTCATTGAGCAGGCTTGTGTTCCAAACCTCCAGATGGTTGTTAAGGCCGATGACTGTGACTTCTTCTTCGAGATTCGCTTTTTCTCGAAGGGATTGGCTGATCAGAACGCGTCCTTTGGAATCGATCTGGTACTGCGTCCCCGTCCGGTTGACGCGCAGGAGGAATTTTCTTAGGTCGGGTTTGAACTGGAGGAGTCCTACGTTTGAAATCCCAGAAAGTTTGTGCCATACTAAAAGGGGATAGATTTGAATGGCCTCATCAGTCAGGGATGTGATGAAAAGATCCTTTCCGTACTCTTCCTCGATCGCTGTGCGAAATTTTTCCGGTATTTTGATCCTGCCGCTCTTATCGAGCTTTGCGGTGGCGCTTCCAATCAATAAATTTCCCATTTTGTCCCGTTCTATCCCATTTTTTATATAAAATATAGTAATATCTATTGTGATGTCAAGGGAAAATTCCATTTATCTGTTTATTTTTCAATAATTTTCTTAAGTTTTTCCGCATATTGTGGGTTTGGGGGATTGACCACTAAATAGAGACACAAGATTCCGGGATGTGTAGGCTCAGAAAAAAGGGTTTTGGAGACAAAGATCTCTAAGAAGACTGAAAAGATCCAGTATGCCCCAGATACAGGGGAAGAGACAGGGAAAAATATGGTGTTGGGGAGTCACAAAATCATAATGTGATACTGTCGGAGATGAGTTTTTTGGCGAGATCGTAATCCTTTTCTGCAACCAAGATCTTGATCTCTCCCAGTCCATCAGCGGAGAAGGGATGGATCGATTGGACGACCAGTCCTCTCAGGAGACATCTGATCCCGTTGCTCTCAAGAAAACTCTTTATGACTTCCGCTTCTACCGGTCCCCAGACACTGTACACTTCCTTCAGTTTTGATTCCGGGTCCAGTTTGCTGTCATTTTTTGGATTGTTATCCATTTTGATAAAATTATTTCAATTTTTTTCTTCTATATCTCTGTGATTTTTTTTAAACTGAAAGTAATCGTCCAAAATCTGCCTGTGATCAAATGTGAGAGGAAACGTGATCTCATCTTCTGTGAAGATCCCGATTGTTTTGGCATCGTCCTGGGCGGTGGGTTTTCCTTCCGCAGAGGCAATAAACACAGTAGAAATGGTGTGCTTTCGAGGGTCTCGACTGGGATCCGAATAGGTGTGCATTTGATGCTTCAACCGGATGTCCAGAGATGTTTCTTCTCTGGCCTCACGGACGGCAGCCTGTTCGAGTGTCTCGCCGTAATCCACAAAACCCCCAGGCATGGCCCATCCGTAAGGTGGGTTTTTGCGTTCGATGAGGATGATCCCCTGCTTGCCATCATCCCTAAAGATCTCGATGATGATATCAGCCGTGGGGATCGGATTTTTATACTTTTCCATGTCTCGCCTTCACGCCTGGCGATTTGTTCTCTGCGTCAGAAATTGAGTTAATCTTTAAGCCTGAATTTTTTCTCCAGCTTGGTCAGCTTCTCAACAATGCCTCCATATTCCAGCTCGCTGTAGGGGAGCATGGCGGCACCCGAGAATCCCTGTCTGCGAATATCCGTCGCTTTTTCGGATACCTTTGTTCTCACCCAATCCCAGTAAGGATGATCGAACAAATCAGCGGGCTCGGTGAGTTTGCCATCCTTGACACAGAAAGCAGCGCCCGTGACGACCGGAGGGCCATCGAAGTAGGAGATCGTGCAGTTCAGCTTGCAGGGCATGAGCGGGCCTATGTGACTGCCCCTCATGAATCCTGCCACGTAATGCCCGATCTGGAAGGGCGCCAAGATCTCACCGGTTGCAGGAAACTCTCCCTGAACGCGAACGAGGGCTACGGGGTCATCTTTTCCAGTGTACTTCCCGGCAATGTTGTGCAGCCGTGTGGTGGATATAGCTGCAGCCTGGCTTCCAGAGTACCGCGAATAGATGCTCTCGATCACGTAACGTTGGTTGTCTCTGAGCAGGGCAGCGATGTCATAGAGTTCTTCCGGGACGTTGAGGTCGATGATCTTGTCCTTTTCGATGTAATCGACATCGATGATCCGGAAGCTGAATCCCTCGCTCATCTTCGGACTCAGGATGAGGCCGGTACAGTACATGGGATCGGCAAATCCCAGGTAGAACGGCAAATTGTATGCTCCAGGATCTGTTTTATCGGCAGCAAAAAAGACGAAGGGTTCATTCGGCCGTTCTTCAAACTCCATCTCTGCCACAGCGGGGCCCATACCTTTGATGTTTCCGCTGAAGGCGTCTTTCAAGAGGTCCTGGCCAGCTCCGTAGAGGCCCTGCTTTTTCGCGACTTCTGTACCGGTCAGGAAGGCATCCCAGGCCATCTTATGAATCTTTTCGTCTCCGACACCTCTGTCATGGGTGCACAGGATGGCCACGTCATCGCCTGTATGACTGATATATGAATCGATGACAAGGTCTTTGTTATCTTCCTGGACGAATCTCCTTACGGCTTCTATAAGGGCTTTACTGGGAATGATGTGGCC
>JAGLRY010000184.1 GCA_023135995.1 Candidatus Aminicenantota bacterium
ATCCTTTCGCTGAGAGACATCCAGGGACTTCCCTATGAAGAGATTTCTCGCGTGCTCAGCATCTCTCCCGGGACTGTGGACTCAAGGCTTCACAGAGCCAGGAAAATGTTAAAAAAAAAGATCACACCTTTCTTAGAAAAGGAAGGAGGGAGACAATGAACTGTAAAAAAGCCGAGAAACTCTTCCTGAGAGCCCATGACGGGCTTTTAAGCGGGGAGGAGTACAAAGAGCTTGAAGATCACATAAACGGGTGTCCTCTCTGCCAAAAAAGCAGAGCAGAGTACCAGAATATCTTCGAAGTTCTGCAAAAAACGGATTTTCCCGAACCCAAACCCTACTTCTGGGAACGTCTGCATCCCAGATTAAAAGAACAAAAAACATTTGAATTGTGGCAATTGTGGAAGCAATGGGGATTACGAGCCGTCCCATTGTCACTTCTTCTCGTCCTTTTCCTTGCTTCTGCGATCCTCTTTTTCGGGCCTCAGCCCAGAGAAGAATTCAGCCAGTCAGGCGTCTTGCTCTTTGAAGACCAGAGCCCTCTCCAGGACACAGGAGACATTCTGGATCAGGAAGGTGTCGAGGACAAAAACATGATGTTGATCTTTGCTTCCCTAGAAGAACAGCCTAGTTCAAGGAGACCAATCCCATGAAAAACAATTATAAACTCTGGATAATACTATCCCTGATTGTCGTCTTTATTGCGGGTGTTATCAGCGGGATTCTGATAGATAAAAACGTGTTGAATGAACGAAAGCATGACACGCGAAGACGAAGTTCTACTCATTTTCCCACTCTCGAGATAATGGCCGAGGAACTGGCACTCTCTGCCGAACAGCAAGAGCAGATCAGAGAGATCTTCCAAAACAACGAAGAGCATTTTAAAAATTTGAGGAGCGACATGCACAGGAGCTTATCGGACATCCGGGCACAACTGCTCACAGATATCAACTCCGTGCTCACCAATGAGCAAAAAACCAAATTCGAGGCGATGATCGACAAATACAGATCGCAAAGAAAAAGAGAGTACGAGGAAAGGAAAAGGCGACAGGAAAAGTCCGATGGGAATAAAGGAGACCATAGATGAAGAAGAAATGGATGATCGGCGCAGCTGTCCTCCTTTATCCGGCCCGCAAGGCGTCCAAGCTTGACCCCATCGAGGCATTGAGGTACGAATAACATTTAAAAATAATAAAATAGAAATATAATGAATGCAAAATACAGAAATTAGAATGTTTGAAAGATTCACTTAAAATTTTATTTTTATTCCGTATCTGATAATCTAACATCTGTATGTTTTTTTATTCGAATTCAGAATGTATTGGAGGATAAAGATGTTTAGAAGAGCAAAAGTGACAATGACAGTATTGCTATTGATTATGGGGATGTCTGTGTATGGCCAACAGGAAGCGCCAAACATCTCACTTTCTCTCAAAGACTGTATCGTCAAAGCCATGGAGAACAACCTGGGCTTGGCCGTCAATGTCTTGACTCCGCAACTCAGAGATATCAGCGTGTCTCAGGCTAAGGAAAAATACCTGCCAGTTTTCAGCTTCGGTTTTAATATAAACGACCAGCAACAAGCGTCTTACTCCTTTCTGGATGCAGCGGATGTTCTTACGACGTCCTTCAATGAATACTCCGCTGATCTTTCACAGGAAATCCCGGGAGGTGGAAACTTCTCCCTCCGGCTCAATACATCCAGGTACGACACGAACAGAACCGGTACGACGATCAATCCCAGCTACCGTGCCCAACTGAGGTTCAATTATACGCAGCCGCTACTTAAAAATTTCGGCATGATGGCCTCCAAAAGAGACATCATCATCGCCCAGACTAACCTCACGATCTCAGAGAAAGACTTGAAAAGATCTTTACAGAACACCGTGTACGGCGTGGAACAGGAATACTGGAATCTCGTCTTCTCCATCGAAAACCTGAAAGTGTCCCAGCAATCCTTAAAATTGGCTCAAGACCTGCTGGAGAAGAACCGGCGGGGTGTTGAGGTCGGAACCTTGGCTCCGATCGAGATCATAACCGCAGAGGCCCAGGTCGCCCAAAGAGAGGCAGACATCCTGGCTGCGGAAGCCGAGGTCAGGAACAATGAAGACAGGCTCAAGCAGGTGATCAATCTTGCGGCGGACACAGAAAATGCGGATTTCCTCCAAATCACCCCAATGGATGAACCGAGCCTTGAAAAGCTGGACATAAGTCTGGATCAAGCACTGACAACGGCCTTGCAAAACCGGCCGGACCTGGATTCCACCCGGCTCGGAATCCAGAACTACGAGCTCAACATGAGTTATGCCAAGAATCAATTGCTCCCAGGGTTGAACCTGAATGCATCCTACTGGAGTCCGGGAGTTTCGGGTGACCAATTGATTTATGACCCGGATGATCCCTGGAGCGGACCGATCGGTTCTATTCCTGGGGGGAGGGAAGATGCATTCAAGGACGTCTTTGGTTTTAGATACAAGAATTGGGCTGTCGGTCTCACCCTGGACTTTCCGCTTAACACTGTTGTCTCCCGCGCAGCTTACGCGCAGGCCAGAGTCGATCTAGAACAGGCTCATCTGCGGCTCAAAGAACAGGAGCAGCAGATCTACACGGACCTGAAGATCGCCGTAAGGGCCGTGGAAACCAACTTCAAACGGATCCAGGCTCTCAAAGTCGCCAGGGAATTGGCGCAGAGACAACTGGAAGCCGAGGAAGAAAAGCTCAAAGTCGGGCTATCCACGAACTATTTTGTCCTTCAGTACCAGAGGGACCTGGCAACAGCCCGATCGCAGGAGATCCGTGCCATTATCGATTACATTCTATCAGTCGCCGTCTTAAACAGGGATATGGGCGTGAGCCTTGACGAACAGAACATCCAGATTTCTGGATTATGGAATAAATAAGAGGATTTAATTTACCTGAATAAACTTGGATTATTCACGAGCCAACCCACC
>JAGLRY010000185.1 GCA_023135995.1 Candidatus Aminicenantota bacterium
CCCACCCTAACATAAAGGTGGCGGCAAGGAAGTGGCCCATGAAGCTGTACTAAAACTTTCCTAGGAGATTGGTTTATCCTATAATATTTCATTTACGAAAAGAGAAGAGATGAGATTCAAAGCCATTTGCCTTGTTGCTGCACTCCTGATTTGCTCCCAATTCTTGTTTTCCCGCAGTGTAGACACAGCCGCGAACAAACACAGTGCTGACCCAGCCTCATACAGAGTTATCGTCCCCGCCTTCAATAATCCTCCAAAGATCGATGGAAAATTGGATGATCCCTTCTGGGAAAATGGGGCTATTCTCGAGAACTTCACCCAATACGAACCGGTGGAAGGGAGTGAACCTACAGAAAAAACTGTGGCCTACATCGGATACGATGCAAACAATCTCTATATCGCTGTCCGCTGCTACGACTCTAATCCTAAGGCCATAAGAGCCTGTCTCACCCAAAGAGATAAGGTCATGGGCGATGACGAAGTCACCGTCTATCTGGACACATTCAACGATAAAAAGCGGGCGTTCGCCTTTCTGGTCAATCCCTGCGGGGTGCAATCCGACGGCATATATGTCGAATCCGGTGGAGGGCGGAGAGGCCGCGGCCGGGGAGGCGGTTTCGACCGGATCGATAAGAACTGGGACACCTACTTCACGACCGATGCCAACATGGATGACGAGGGCTACACAGTCGAGATGGCGATCCCGTTCAAAAGCCTCAGGTTTCCTCACTCCCAGCAGCAACTTTGGGGAATGCAGATCAAGCGGAACATCCGGAGAAAGAACGAGGAGATCTACTGGTACCCCCGGTCTCGCGACATCAATGGGTTCCTGATCCAGGCCGGAACCATCCAGATCGACGGGAGCTTGAACAAAGGCAAGAACTTCGAGGTCATGCCTGTCGTGACCGGATTGAAGGAAAAAGAAGAGAAATTCGATCCGGAAGCCGGATTAAATTTGAAGTACGGCATCACATCCGACCTGACCGCGGATGCCACTATTAACCCAGATTTCAGCCAGGTGGAAGCAGATATGCCCCAGATCGACGTCAACCAGCGCTATGCCCTCTATTATCCGGAGAAAAGGCCATTCTTTCTCGAGGGCAAGGACTACTTCGACACACCTCTTGAATTGTTGTACACGCGGACGATCGTCGATCCCGCATGGGGATTTAAGCTTACCGGCAAAATCGGGAAGACAACTATGGGTGTTTTGAGTACGTACGATCTGAACGCCCCGGCGATCAATATCCCAGAGGAAGATGGGGAAGAAGATAGTGAAGATGACGATGAAGGCCCGATCCAAAAAGGATACGTGAATGTGTTCCGCCTGAAACAAGATCTCTTCACCGAATCATACATCGGGCTCATAATCACTGATAAAGAGATCAGAGAATCCGAGGGCGCATCCATTTCCGGTTACAACAGAGTCGGTGGTGTGGACGGCCATTTTAAATTCTGGAACAACTACCGGTTTTCCTTCCAGGTGGTCGGCTCCCAGACAAAAGTGGGGGAGTACAAATCCTCACTCATCCCGGCCGCACAATTCAACTTTAGCGCCAGAGGAAGACACCTGAGTTTCAGCGCAGACTATTCACACATTCCTCCTGATTTTGAAGCCTCATCGGGTTTTTTCCGCCGTAAGGACATCAAGTCTTTTAACTCACGCTTCGGGTACGCCTTTCTACCGATGAACGATGTGATCGTGGACATCCGGCCATCCCTTCAGTACAGAAGAATCTATGACTTCAATAATGTCCTGACAGATGAGGAGTACGAGTTCAGCTTTTTCATGAGCGGCTGGAGAGGGACATTTATCTCGGCAGGGATCTCCCGGAACTTTGAAAGATATGAAGGGATCGATTTCCGCAGAAATAACTTTCGAACCTGGATCCGCTCAGAGCCGCTATCCTGGCTCACTGGAAGCCTGAATTTCTCTATGGGAGACAGCATCTACTATGAAGATGACCCCTACCTGGGATACAAATACTCCTACGGCTTCAATCTGACGATCAAGCCCATCACGAACTTGAGGTTTTTCTACGACTTCCGGAATAACATCTTCTACAAGACCAAGGGCGGAGACCTGGAGTACAAGATCAACGTCATCACGCAGCGCATCAGCTACCAGCTCACACGGTACCTCACTTTCCGTCTGATCACGAACTATGACGACTACAACAAAGAGCTCTATAACAGCATCCTCCTGATCTACCAGTTGAATCCCGGTACTGTTTTTTACGTCGGCGTTGACGATAACCAAGAGCAGGATGACTCGGGCATCTATCGTGTTGAGGGCCGTTACTTCTTTGTCAAGTTCTCTTACTGGTGGCGAATTTGACATCACAAGTTTTTATACATTTCTATATCCTCTCGCGATTCCCAAAGGTAGAGGGTTTTTTTCGTATGGCCCCACTTCCAGCTTGATTTAACGTCAAAATACGATAAAATATATAGAATCGATGAGAAAAAAAATCCTGATTTTTTTATACGTGTGCTTATTGTTATCGTCCTCGATCCAAGCCGATAACAACAAGGAATTCTCCCTCCAAGAACTTGTTGATAGAGGCTTGGCAAACAGCCCTCTGATCGCAGCCAAAGTGCAGGAAGTCAACGCCAGATACGCTGCCTACAAAGCCGCAAAGCGCCTCACTAACCCTGAACTCACATTTGCGTGGGGGAAGGCGGAATCTTACGACAAGCTGGAGCAGCGCAACACCTCGGAGTTCGTTTTTAGCCAACCTCTCGAGAATCCCTTCAAAAGACACTACCGCATCCAGGTGTTCGAGAGAGACTGGGAGGCTACCGAATACCTTCTCGAGTACACAAAACTCGAGTTGAAGTACGAGATCAAAAATCACTATTACCAGATCCTTCTCCAGAAGAAAAAATCGGAATTGGCCAAGAAGAACGCCGACTCCATCGCAATGATCCACCGTCTCATCTCGAAACGAGCCCAGTTGGGAGAGGTCAAAGAGCTGGATGCGATAAAACTTCATGTGGAATCGCTCAGGGCCCAGAATACCCTGAACAAAATATGGACGGACCTGCAGCTAGCCAAAGAACGCCTTAATAAATTCATAGGAAATACTCTCCCTCCGGATTTTAATGTTCAAGGGGAACTTGAATATGTTCCTTTGAACGTGGATGAACAGGTCCTTTTAGCTGAAATCCTCCCCTCCCACCCTCTTATCAAGGAAAAGGAAAAAAGGAATGAACAGGCTCAAGAGAACATCCGTTTTGTCAAATGGCAGTTACTCCCGGATTTTAAACTGATCGGATTCAGCAAAAAAGAGCTGGATGAAAGGAACATAGGTTTGGGAATCACTCTCGACATTCCTCTCTGGAATTGGAGGTCTAAAGAAGTCGCTGAGGCTGAGAGCCTTCTTCTTAAACAGTATCAAGAGCTAAGAAGCATAAAAATGGAGTTGTCCACAGAAACAAAAACCAAGATCAATCAACTCAGGCTTTCCGCCCGAACTTTAAATCTTTTCACAACCGGACTCCTCAAACAGGCTGAGGAGAGCTTGAAAATCGCAGAGGTCAGTTACACACATGGAGAGATATCCCTGATCGATTTCCTGGATTCTCAGAGGACATATTTCAGCATAATGACAGATTACCAGGATTCTCTCTATGCCTGGAATGCCGACCGGGCGGCTTTAGAGAAAGCCATCGGAGAAGAATTACAATGAAAAAACTCATCATTCTTTTGTCTATAGTTCTCCTCGCTTTCTGCGGAGGCGGCGAACAAAACGCTTCCGCACCTGCCGACACCCATGACCATGAACATCAAGCCGGTGAGGACACGCATAGCCCAGGAGAGGAAGGGCATACACACGAAGGCGAGGAGCCTCAAACACCCACACACGAGCACGAAGGCGAGGAACATGTAGACATCAACATTTCCCCGGAAAAACAAAAAGAGTGGGGCATCATGACGGGTTCTCC
>JAGLRY010000186.1 GCA_023135995.1 Candidatus Aminicenantota bacterium
AAATACGTTCGTTTTCAACCGAAGGTATGCGGTAATATTTTTCAAAAATCCGCTCCTTCTCATGAGATTCGAAACCAATACCTTTATCAATCACTTGAATGAGTGCTTGGTTATCCTCTCTTTGAAGTCGCAGTTCGATGTCCCGTGAATCCCCAGAATATTTCATGGCGTTGTGGAGAAGATTCAAGAGAGCTTGCTTTATGGCATCGCGATCCACCTGGACATCAGGCAAGCCTTCATCAGTCTGAATGTTGAGCTTAATACCCTGCTGGCTGAGAGGATATTCCATGGCTCGGGCCGATGATTGGATTATCTCATACAATGAGACACTCTCAGGCCGGTAGATCCTTTTTCCTTGCTCGATCTTTGAAAAATCAAGCACATTGTTCAATAACCGCGTGAGCCGCTGGCTTTCGTTGACGATGGTGTCCAGATATTCCTCTTGGGTCTTTTTATCTTTTGAGCGGCCGAGCCGTAACGTCTCAGCAAACATCCGGATCGCAGTCAAAGGGGTTTTTAGCTCGTGAGATACGCTGGAAACGAATTGAGATCTCATCTCTGCCATCTGGACTTCGCGGCGCACATCTCTCCAAAGGATATAGGCTCCAAACAGAGTGATACCCAAGATCAAAAGCAGGGCCAGCCAATAATATATAGGCTGAATCCGCAAGGATTTTGGGAACATCTCCTCCTGATTTGTGCCGAACGCGATTTTTACTTCCTTGAAGTTTGGTCCCAGGGTTAAACCATCGGGATCACTGCCGGCAACAAAGTTAAAGTCTGCAGGGAAAGTCGTGGCAAAACCGTCATCTGACCTGAGAGAAGCAAGAATTTTTTTTGCATCCACAGCCACTAGAAAAGGAGCCCTTTCGGAAAGGGGTGAAGATAGGCTAACTAGCCAAGGGAGTTTTCCGTAATAAACCCAAAGAGGCTGAGTTTTATCTATCCGGCTTCCCTGATCGGTCATCAATCCAAGGCTTAGATAATCATTCTGAAGAGCTAAGGCTTGATCCATTTTTTGTACATAGATTTGAACATCTTGTGCACAATTTTCAGCAGTTTCCAGAATCAAGGCATCCGAAGATTCTTCGGACACACTCTCAAGCAGGTCCTGAATCAAGTATATAGCTGCCGGTGCTAGCCAATATTTGTCATTCATTTTTTCTTGAATCCTATTCAAAACATCGCCGGAGTTTTCATCCATTTCGAGCAGGCGCCCTGCAGCATACAGAGAAAAAGGAATTCCATATTCATCAGATACATTGTAGGGCAGCTCCAGCATCTTCCGATAATGTGATAAAGCTTCCCCTTTTTTATTTGATTTGAATAACGAACGAGCTAGCAAGAGACGCGCATATCCTTTCTGCACAGGTTCTTTTGTAGAGTTCATGGCTTGACGGTATAAATTGGCAGCGCGATTCAAATTTTTCTCAACAAACTCCGCCCTCTCTCCTTGACGAATTTTTTGAGTGAATTTGGGTTGGCTTAAGAGATGCCTGTTTTTTTCTAGTTCTTGATTTTTTTCCCAGGGGAGGACTAGTTGGCGATCATCAACATGGCAGAGAAGAACGACCTCTGGATTTTCATAATCGATTATCGATGGCAAGTTGTCCCAGTTAGTAGCGGCCGTTGACCCCTGCAGCTTTATATTTTCCAGCCGGACAAGAAGATGTTGGCCGATCTCTTTGGCAATGTGGCGGCTTTCTTCCACCATCCGTTTTTGAGCCAGCTCCTTCTCTTGGCTGATCATGCGAACAGTAAGAAAGATCAGGATCAAGCTAGGCAGCATAACGGCTAGTAAAAAAAGGAGGATCTGTTTACGGTGGCTACGGCCTTTCATGATGAGGAGATTTTCCCTTAGTAAGAGGATATTTTAATGCCATACAGAAATCAAGATGTCACGAAAATGTCATGACCTTTAGGTCAGAGCCCAGATTGAGGAGGAGATGTGCTCCTGTGCCACAATTACATCCTGGTGGAGACATCAAAGTTTTCGCCTTTGACCGTCATTTTCGTGATTATGGATATGACCTCAATCCGCTTTAACAGTCTCCAGAGCGACTTTAAGGTTTTCGATCATCGGGAATGGGAAAGATCTACATCTATGCCTAGATCAATAATACCCCAAAAACAATAATTAAACGTTAAGGAAGTGTGGAGATTCTGTCAAGTTATAATGGAGAAAAAGAAATGGGGACGGGAGAAAAAGGGGACGGTTCTATTT
>JAGLRY010000187.1 GCA_023135995.1 Candidatus Aminicenantota bacterium
CGATTTATTCGAACGTTTTCAAAAGAAACTCGTATATTTAAACCAGAGAACGAAATAGTGTATAATAAAATCCCAGAAGAGAGCTATGTTCTCGAATAAAAATTAGGGGAAGAGGAATGTTACGAGACATTATCAAGAAAGAAATCCAAGACAATATCATGAGTCCCAAGTTTGTTTTTACTTTTTTGCTCTGCACGATCCTCATTCTGCTATCGGTCTACACAGGAATTAATAACTATCAGGCAGAGCTGAAGGAACACAGTGCAGCTGTGGCGTTGAACAAAAAAAATCTGGAAAGCCAGCAGACCTACGGCGCGGTTGCAGGTATGGGAACAAAGATCAACAGAAAGCCTCAGGTGCTGAGTACAATTGTTAGTGGCATCTGGGAAGCAGTAGGCCGTGTCGCCAACGTAAACATCGCATTTGATCCAAGCATGGTTGAATCAAAGTACAGCAGCAATCCGATTTTTGCCGTATTCGGTTCACTTGACCTGTCTTTCATCGTTAAGATAGTTTTGAGTCTCTTTGCCATACTCTTTACTTATGATGCCATTGTCGGAGAAAAAGAGAAGGGTACATTGAAATTATCTCTCTCAAACAGAGTGCCCAGAGATAGGTTGATTCTTGGCAAAGCCATCGGTGGTTTTATCAGTCTCTTAATTCCTTTGGTTATTCCTTTGGTGCTTGGCCTTTTAATCTTGATGATTTATCCGAATATCACTCTCTCTGGCGACGATTGGGGCAGGATTGGAATGATCTGTGTTCTGTTTCTTTTATATTTATCCGTTTTTTTTACACTCGGTCTTTTTATTTCGGCAAGAACAACGAGATCCTCAACCAGCTTTTTAGTCCTGTTATTCATCTGGGTCACCTTCGTCACCGTGATTCCTAAGGCCTCTGTTATGATCGCTAGCCAGATGAAACCCATTCCATCCGTGCATGAGATCACCGCACAAAAAGATGCGTACCTTCAGGAAATTCAGATAGAAGCCAGAGAGGAGTATAAGGCGTATTCCAAAGAAAATCCCCGTCCCGACAAGGATAAACCGGAAGAGCGGGAGAAATGGAATGAAGAATATAGAGTGTGGTTGGAAGAGTTTCAGCAGAGGCTGACGGGAAAGATCGATGTAAACAATGCGGCCATCGAAAGAGATTACCAGGCAAAAATGCGCCAACAACAGAGGGTTGCAATAAATCTGTCCCGCATTTCTCCTGCTTCAGCATTGATGTTCGGTTCTATGAGCCTCGCCAGAACCGGCATAGATGAACATGACAGATTTCTTAACTCGGTAAAAACATACAAGCCGATTTTTACCAAGTGGATCACTGAAAAACAGATGAAAAGTCTAAATCTATCTGGGGGAGACCAGCCCAAACCTGATTTGAGCGATATGCCGCAACACGAATTTAAACCTGAAGGACTGAGCGAATCCATCACTCGTGTCATGCCGGATTTGTTTCTCATGGTTTTTCTGATCATTCTATTTTTCGTTGGCGCGTATGTTTCTTTTCTCAGATATGATGTTCGCTAAACGGGTAAGAATGAAATGAGTGAAAAAATAAATATCACAAATAAGAGGGAATCATGTTAGAAGCTAAAGATCTTACAAAGAAATATGAGGATGGCCTTTTGGCTCTTGACCATTTGAACTTAAAGATTGAGCCGGGAGAAATATTCTGTATGTTTGGGGCTAATGGTGCCGGCAAAACGACTGCGATCAACCTCTTTCTGGGTTTTATTCCTCCTTCGGAGGGAACCGCATTGATCGAAGGCGTTGATGTCGTCAAAGAACCCTTAAAATCGAAAGAGTATGTGGCCTTTGTTTCAGAAAATGTGATGCTATACGGCAATTTTTCAGCTTATCAAAACCTTGACTATTTTTCAAAATTAGCGGGAAAACGTAATCTTACAAAAGCTGATTATGCAGAAGTGATGAAGCGAGTCGGGTTACAAGAAGAGGCTTTTGACATGCGGACCAAAAATTTTTCTAAGGGAATGCGCCAGAAATTGGGCATTGCCGTGGCCATACTGAAAGATGCACCTAATTTAATTCTTGATGAGCCCACGTCGGGTCTTGATCCCAGGTCGGGTCAGGAATTTCTCGAA
>JAGLRY010000188.1 GCA_023135995.1 Candidatus Aminicenantota bacterium
TCCTCTTCGAAATACTTCTCAAAGAGCGGGCGTAAATTCAGATATTCATACCATCGAGATCGACGGACGGTCGTGGCTTCCATGATTTCGTTTCCCATCGCTAAGAACACATCCCGGACATTATTGACTCCATGCTGGTTGAGCTGCGTCCAATCCGGTGTAGAGACCGGTCGCCTGTCGAGCATAGCCGAATGAATCACAACCCGGTCTACGATGATCCCCCTCTTCTCCATCATCTTCACAAAATCATCCATTTGTTCGTTGGCCCTATCCACCATCTCCTGCGGAAACGGCCCAAACGACCCAAGAGGATATCCGCCGTCGGGGAGGTCATACCACCAAGCAGGCTCCGGAGCTGGGATGTTGGTCCCCTCTGGTCTTCCAACGATCACTCGCTTTAAAGGATCCCATTCGTTCCAGGAATTCACGATCTTTGCCATTCAAACTGTCTCCTAATCTAAGGTAAAAACATTGAAGTGAAAATTAGACGTATGTCACTTCTGTTTCTATTGAACGTACCCGAGCAAACGAGGCAAGAACAGTGTAATGTCAGGGACATAGCTGATAATGATGGTCGTCAATGCCAAAACCAGAAGGAACGGAAGGAGCGCCTTTATGCTTTCCTCTATGGGAATTTTGCTGATGCCGCACGCCACATAAAGACATATCCCTACTGGCGGCGTGATCATGCCCAATCCCACATTCGCTTCAACAAGAATGCCAAGATGAATAGGCTCCATACCAAATGAGATAGCGATAGGCACGATGATCGGCAAAAACACAATGATCGCGGGCAAGGCATCCATCACCATTCCGAGCAATAAAAACACGATATTCACGAACAGGACAAACACGATCCAGTTGGGAGCATGCTGTGTGATCGTTTGAGCGATCTCATGCGGGATGCGCTCGAACGTCATGACAAAGGAAAGCATAGAAGCTGTCCCGAGAACAATCAGCACAACGCCCGATAACGAGGCTGTGTGCAGGAGTGCTTTCTTGAGATCTGCCAGCTTGAGCTCCCGGTAGATAAAGAAGGACAGACAGAATCCATAGATCACGGCAACCGCTGCCGCTTCGGTGGGTGTAAAGATCCCTCCATAGATCCCTCCAAGGACGATCACGATCATCAACATGGGAAGGATCCCGTCACGAACGACCCGGAGTTTCTCCTTCAAATCAATTTTAGGTGCCAGGGGGAGATTGAGTTTTCTCGCGAAAAAAAACACAACTGCCATGAGTGCAATAGCATTGACAACGGATGGGAGGATTCCGGCAGCAAACAGGCCTCCCACAGAGATGTTCGCCACAACGCCGATAATGATGAGATCGATCGATGGGGGTACCAAAGAGGAAGCCCCACCTGCCGAGGCGAAAAGAGCTGTCGAGAAATCAGTGGGATACTTATTTCTTTTCATTTCAGGAAACATCACAGAACCAATGGCCGCTGTTTTAGCGCTTCCTGATCCACAGATCGCACCAAAAAAGAAGGTGGATATCGTGACAACAATACCCAGGCCACCACGGATCCGTCCGAAAAACACGAGCGTCAGGTTAACGATCCGCCGGGCAATACCTCCATAAGACATGATCGCACCCGCCAAAATAAAGAAAGGAATGGCCAACAATGTAAAGGAATCCAGGCCCGACATGAATTTCTGGGGAAGAAAAATAAAAAAATCAGGATCAAAAGAAATATATACAAGTCCGGCAAGAGCCGAAACACCGAGAGCGATACCAATGGGGACGGAAAGCAACAATGCTGCAAAGAATACGATGAATATGACTACTCCCATGTTCTTTCCTACGGCACAGAATTATCGACCTTTTCCTTTTTACGGATATCAGACCACCAGTTTCGGAGGACGTAATAGAGCATTAAAACACCGCCCACTATTGCTGAAGAATAAGGCACAGCCATGGACATTTGCGTGCTCGGTGCAACCTGGTTCGCCATACTGACAGTAAATTCCACCGCTTTCCAAACAAATATGGCGAGGAATGTCGAGACAACAAAAGCGACAAACGTGCATATCATTTTCTGCAGGTCTTTCCCGAAACGATTAACAAGAAATCTCAGGGCAAAATGTGATTTTGTTTTGAATGCATAAGCAGAAGCTAAGGCGGCAAGCCACACAAACAAGTACCTCGCCAGCTCTTCAGACCACGCAAGAGAGAGATGAAAGATGTAACGGAAGAGGACTTGGATGAATGTCACACCGACTATGGCAACCAATATCAAACATAGAGACAATTCTAGCGGCTGCTTCAAGAGCGATTTCGATGCCTTTGCGTTTGGATCTTTATTCATTTTTAGTGTTTATGACCTGTTCGATAATGGCCATCCCACCGACTTTTTCTGCATTGTTCATGTAAACACGTTCCACCTTTTCCCGGAAAGGGCCTTTATCCACTTCGTAGAACTCCAAACCTAAATCTTTAAGTTCGATTAATGCAGATTCTGTAAGAGCATCCATGGCTTCCCGTTCGGCCAAAACCGAAGCTTTCCCCGCCTTCAAGACAGCATCTTGAACATCAGGTGGAAGTTTATTATAGATTTTTTTGCTGAAGATAAGCGCGATCACCAAAAACATATGATTTGTGTAAGAGACATACTTCGTAACTTCGTGGAATTTCTCATAAAGAAGGTCAAAATGATCTGTCTCGGCCCCATCCACAACTCTAGTCTGCAGGGCTGAATAGAGCTCTCCGAATGCCATAGGCGTGGCTTGAGCTCCCAATGCGTTAAAGGATTCAACCAGCATCGGACTGGACATCACTCTGAGCTTTATTCCTTTGAGATCATCGGGACTCAGAACGGGCCTCTTTGAGTTCCAAACATTCCGAATACCCGAGAACCAATAGCCGAGAACCAAACAATTAAGCTTTTCTTCCACGGTCCGGGCCAAATCTTGACCTATGGGCCCATCGATGACGCCGTAACAATGATCGAGGTCCCGGAAAATAAAGGGGAGGTTGAACAACTCAGCCTCAGGAACAGAAGTGGACAAGCCACCCGCAGTGCTGGCGGCATTCGCAGCGATCAATCCCAGTTTCACCATCTGGGTGCCCTCTTCCTCAGAGCCAAGTTGTGAATTCGGAAAGATCTGCACCTCTACAGCGCCCTCTGTCTCAGCTTCAAGGACCTCTTTGAACCTCTCATAGCCTTTTTGGAAGGGATGTT
>JAGLRY010000189.1 GCA_023135995.1 Candidatus Aminicenantota bacterium
GGCATCTTGGCAGGAAACAAAGAGGAATACCAAAGATGAAATGATGGCAAAACTGACGCGAATCTTCATGTTTATTTCGTCATCTCTGGCACGATTTCCAGTTATTTTATTCACAAAGAGTACCCATAGATTCTTCGCTAGAGTTTATGATTCTAGTCAATAATCGAACACATTTCAACTGAAACATAAAATATGTGTATAAATGATATTGACAATCTCACATTGAGTTAATAGGATACAATTAGGGCTTTAAATGGATTTAAAAAAGTCTTCCCGAAAAAATTACAGAGCAAAAGGAAAGTTTTCATCTAAAATATAACAAACGAGGAGGTGGTCAAATTGCGATTTTATTCTTTAATGACATGACTACAAATCATCTATGAAAGCATTAAAAAAGGGAGGCATGCATGAAGAAATTGTTAAAAGGTTTTTTGAGTCTATGGCTCGTCGATTTCTTGATTCTTGTAACTGTGTTGGTTCTTGTTTGCACACCACTTTATTCTCAATCTCCTGTTTATGGTGTGATCGAAGGGAAAGTTACCACGCCTGATGGCGAACCTCTTCCGGGTGCTGAGGTCACGATTTCTTCACCTAAGCTAATCGGTGGCGCTCAAAGCCAGATCACAGATGGTGCGGGCAAATTCCGATTTGTCGCTCTTCCACCTGGAATTTACACGGCAGATGCCAAATTGCAGGGATTCACCCCCCAGCGAGTTGTCGATCTTCGTCTCATGGTTGGAGCGACTTTAACGTTCGATTTCAACCTGAACGTGGGAGCACTTGAAGAGACTATAGAGGTTATCGGTACCGCTCCTATCATCGATGTTAAAGACTCACAAATGGGTGTACATAATATGCCCAAGGTCTACCTGGAAAAGATCCCCTCCACTCGGGATTTTGAAGATCAATTGGCATTCGCTCCCGGAGCTAAAGGCGCATGGGGTTCCTTCTATGGTTCTCCTGATAGCTTGGAAAATAAGTATATGACTGATGGTGTGAATACGACCAATCCCGAGGATGGTGCCCCTGCACAACTCGTAGATTATGATTCGATCGATGAGTATAACGTGATGGGATTAGCTGCACCGGCTGAATACGGCGGCTTTGGCGGAGCCTTGATCAATGTCGTGACAAAATCCGGAGGAAACAATTTAGGCGGATTGTTCACCTTTCACATGCGAAGTCCAGGTTGGCACAGCGAAAACTGGGGAAATTATCCGGATTTAGCGAGAAGTGTTTTCTCTGAGTTTTACAATGTTCATTTCAATTTGGGTGGCCCCATCGCAAAAGATCAAGTGTGGTTTTATGTCAGCGGTCGATATTCTTACGATCAGGATCATATTGTAGATGAGGATGAGACGGGAGAAAAGTCAACGAGGTGGAGAGGCTTGGGGAAAATCACCTGGCAAATGGGAACAAACGACCGGTTCCAAGCTACGCTTGATGGCTATACGGGAAGTAGCAAAGGTTGGACATGGGAATTTGTAGACCCCTCGATCGATTATCCCAGAGAGGGGCACGGATTCTTCTACAACGTCTCCTATCTACATACTTTTTCGAACACCACATTTTTAGAGGCCCGACTCGGAGGTATGGACAGAACGGGCAAATATGGCAATCAAGAGCCTCCCGCACATTTTGACATGGAAACCGAAGTGTACACAGGTAATTATTGGGAATACTGGAATTCTGAAAGGAAACGATTTGACCTCAATGTGGCTCTCAGCCATCATGCCGAGGATTTCATAAAGGGCTCCCATGACTTTAAATTCGGAGTGGAATATGCACGTATGCCTTCGCAAGATTGGAGAGGTTATCCAGGAGGTAAATATTACCTTGATCTAGCTGGAGAACCCTACTTTCTGATAGCCTGGGATGGTTTTAATCCGAAACCCATCGGAACTCAAATATCTGCCTTCGCCCAAGACTCCTGGACTTTCAGTGACCGAATAACGATCAATCCGGGACTCAGGATCATGCAAGCGAGAGGTGCTCTTCCTAATAGCTTTGATAGCGCTCCCTTTAAGCCAAAGCTTGGATTTGCCCCGCGGTTGGGCATCAATATCGATCTTTTTGGAGATCACACCACAGTAGTTAAATTACACTACGGGAAATACTTCCATCAGATGCGGGACCTCATGTACACTCCCTGGGAACCTCAAGGACCTTACCAAGAATACGTTTGGGGCGGTGTTATGAATATGTGGGCAGAAGAAGAGTTTGATGAGACAGGAGAATGGCCGGAGGAATACCCCTGGCCTGAGGAAGAATGGATACTGGATTTTGAAGATCCATGGGAACCGTATAAGATCGATCCAGATTTAAAGTTCCCTTACATGCGGCAATTCGTCGTTGGCATTGAAAGAGAGCTGGCGAGAGATGTCTCTGTATCGGCATCCTTCATCTACCGCACAAATCACGACCTAATGGACAGAGTCAATCTCACCGGACAATGGCAATCCGTAGAATGGACAGATCCTTATGACGGAAACACACACACAGTTTACGAGCGGCTCAACCCTGGAGAGAATGAGTTTTACATCACAAATCCCCAAAAAGGCGCAGATTATGGACAGGCTTTTCCCGGCCTTATTGGATGGGATCCCAAGCGATCGAACAGAACTTTTGAATTGCGCTTCAACAAAAGGTATTCGAACAGGTGGCAACTTCAGGCGTCTTTTGTCACAGGATATTCTTGGGGAAATGATGACAATTTCTGGGGAGAATATGGATCCAGCCACAGCACTGCTCTAGGCGCATCCTGGAATTTTAGCAATCCCAACTATCAGATCAATGCCGAAGGTCCTTTGTCGATCTCCTCGACCTACTTGTTTAAAACGACAGGTTCCTATGACATTCCCAAGGTCAACATCACCTTAGGATTCGATTTCAGGTATGAATCAGGAGATAGATACACAAAGAGTATCTTGCTCGATCCGGATATCGATCCAGATGCAGTTGCAGCATTTTGGATAAGGGATGTCTACATATTTGCAAAACCACGTGGCTCTGACAGGTTGCCCGCATTTAAAAACTTAAATCTGCGTGCAGAATGGCACGTCCGGCTTGGTGGAAACATGAGACTTGGGATTCTCATTGACATCTTTAATGTCTTCAATTGGGATACTACTACTTGGGTAGAAACTTACCAAGATCCATGGTCTGAATACCAGTACGGGCATGTGTGGGATATTCAAAACCCAAGAGCTTACAAACTAGGGATTAGATTCGAGTTTTGATCTGATCCAAATCTCTTCATGCTGCCTCTTCTTGGAAAAAGAGGAGGGGATTCCCTCCTCTTTTTCTATACTATGGCATTATTTCTTCCCCATCTTCTGGGGTGTCATTCTGAGTGTTAACCTTTCGTCTTTATATTCAAAGAGGAGTTTTAAATGAAAAGCAGCAAGGATTATGCTGGACTCGTAAGTCTGTTTGAGGAGTTTCGCGAGTTCATAAAACCTGAGGTCGTGGATGGAATCCCTGATTTTTCAGCTGCCGCAATGGAAGAACAGTACATGGGACTGAAACTGCTTCAAAACCGTCTTGCTGCGATCGATACGAGTGGATGGAGTGTTG
>JAGLRY010000019.1 GCA_023135995.1 Candidatus Aminicenantota bacterium
GGGTTGGCTCGTGAATAATCCAGGTAGAGTGAATCTTGCGCTAAATAGTTGAAAGTGATATAAGCATTTGTCTAGATAAAATTCATGTGCCGCGTACTAAGCATCCTTTCACGGTCTTTATCCACGTCTCTTTTCCAAAGGACAAATCATGCCAATGTTTTTTTTGGAGAGGTATCCAAATGTATCTAAAACAACGAACAAAAATAGCGTTTCTTTTCCTTCTTTGTACATGTGTGTTGGCTCTCGGTTTTTCGGGTGAAAACCAGCAGAAGAAGGCCTTGACCTACAAAGACATGATGCAGTTCAAGAATATCCGGAATCCTGTGATCTCAGAAGATGGGGCTTTTCTCACTTATGGCCTTCAACCCGATAGGGGGGATGGTGAAGCGCGAATTCATAACATCAAAGATGGCAAGGTATTCTCTGTCGAGCGAGGGAGTAATCCCAAAATTTCCAAGAATTCCAGATGGGTGGCCATGGTCATAAAACCCAGAGCCGTAGAGATGGAAATGGCAAAAGAGAAAAAGCCAAAACAGGGAATGGCAGTCCTGAATGCACGAACAGGAAAGACGATCCAGTACGAAGAAGTCCAAAAATTCAATTTTTCTGATGACTCCCGATGGTTGGCTGTCCATGTTTTTAAAGAAGATAAAAAACCCGAGAACAAAGAAAGCCCGGATACAAAACAGAAATCGGAAGAAGAAGACAAAAAGAAGAAAAAGAAAGATGAAACTCTGGGTAGCAAATTGGTCCTCCGAGATCTGGATTCGGGTAAAGATGTTTCCCTTCCCCATGTCTTATCCTTTGCGTTTGGCTGCGCTTCTGAATATTTGGTCTTTGCTGTTGCCGGGCCTGAGGGGAAAGATAACGGGCTTTATGTTATCAAGCTGGATGACAAAGAGCTTTCCCAAAATCCCATTAAACAAGAGGCGAAAGCGCTCTACACAAACCTCTCCTGGACGAAGGAGGGAAGTTGGCTGGCCTTCTTAGAGGGGAAAGACGAAAAGAATGTCAAAGGATTGGCCCATTCGCTCTGGGTCTGGGATGGGGCAAGCCAGAAAGTCAAACAGGCGGTCGCTCCCGAGGATATCCCAAAAAGCTGGCTGCTCCCCGAGAAGAACAACCTGTCCTGGAGTAAAGACGGCAAGCGTCTGTTCTTTGGTTTCAAGCCTGAGGAATTCTACACGGAAAACGAAGAAGAATCCCAAAAAGAGGAAGATCCTAAAGAAGACAAGGGTGAACTTGATCTTTTTGATTATGAACAGATCCTGAAAAAAAGGGAAGTGGATGTCTGGCACTGGAACGATCCTCTGATCGTCACAAACCAGAAAAAGACTTGGTCTCGGGTCAAGGATCAAACCTACCTTGCTGTTTATCACTTGGGGACAGATCAAATGGTTCAGCTCGCAGACAGAGAGATGCCCAATGTCCAACGAGCCGAGAATCCGGATTTTGCACTGGGCACCTCCAACGTTCCCTACAGGAAAGAGATCACCTGGTATGGGGGGCTCCAGGATGTCTATGTCGTCAGCTTGAAGGATGGCTCCCGGAAAAAGGTCAATACGCGCCTCGACGAAAGTTATTCTCGTCCTACTGGTGAAAGCCATTTGTCTCTCTCTCCCAATGGGCGTTATGTCGTTTACTACAAAGACAAACACTGGTTTCTCTATGATGGGACAACAAGCTCTTCGCGAAACCTCACACAAAATTTGGATGTCCCCTTTTTTGACGAAGATCATGACTATCCCCGGCCAGCTCCTGGATACAGAACAGCCGGATGGGTGGAGAATGACAAGGCCGTTTTGATCTATGACAAGTATGACATCTGGATGTTTTTCACAGCAACCGGAGAGGCCGTGAATGTCACCGAAGGATTGGGCAGAGAGACCCATATGACCTTCCGGGTCATTCATGTCGATCCAGAACAAAGATTTTTCTCTAAAACGCAACATCTCCTTCTTTCGGCCTATCACAACCTCGATAAGCACCATGGTTTCTACACATGCCGTTTGGGTCAGCCGGGTGTGAGTAAGCTTCTGGATGAACCAAAGAAATTCAGCTTCAAGGCGAAAGCTGAGAAGGCAGACACCATTCTATACACTAGGGAAAGCTACACCGAATATCCTGACCTCTGGATCAGTGATTTGAAGTTCAAATCTCCAAGAAAGATCACGGAAACAAATCCTCAGATCAAAGATTTTGCGTGGGGCAGCGCCGAACTCGTGGAATGGCGGAGTGTGGACGGTATCCCTCTCCAGGGTGTGCTCATCAAACCGGGCAATTACGAGCCGGGAAAACGGTATCCTGTGGTTGTGTATTTTTATCGGTTTTTCTCGCAGCGGCTTCATGAGTTCAACCAGGTTGTTGTGAATCATCGCCCGTGTTTTCCACTCTATGCGAGCAATGGGTATGCGGTTTTCCTCCCGGATGTCCGGTTTGATATCGGCCATCCTGGATATTCGGCGACCAAGTGTCTAGTGCCGGGCATTCAAAAACTCGTGGACATGGGAATTGCCGACCCAGATGCCATCGGTCTTCACGGCCATTCCTGGAGTGGTTACCAAACAGCCTTTGTGATCACCCAGACAGACATATTTGCCTGTGCCATAGCCGGAGCGCCCGTGTCCAACATGACCAGCGCCTACAGCGGGATCCGGTGGCAGAGTGGTCTGGCACGGCAGATGCAGTATGAGCAGCAGCAGAGCCGTATCGGCGGCAGCCTGTGGGAGTACCCGGAACGTTATATCGAGAATTCTCCTGTTTTCTTTGCTGACAGGATAAACACCCCACTGCTCATCCAGTTCGGGGATGAAGACGGAGCTGTCCCCTGGTATCAGGGTATCGAGCTCTATCTCGCCATGCGACGCCTCGAGAAGGATTGTGTTTTTCTCCAGTACCGTAAAGAGCCCCATCATTTGAAGAAGTATGCCAACAAACTGGATTACACCATCAAGATGATGGAGTACTTCGACCACTACCTCAAAGGAGAACCGGCTCCAGATTGGATCACGAAGGGCATTCCCTACAGAGGAAAATAATCGTGAGTCGAAACGATATAATATCTGATAGGAGGATAGAATGAAACGGCAAAAATTCTTATTCCTGATTGTGTCCCTTTCGCTCGTTGTGAGCACAGTGTTCTCTCAGGTCCCGAAGCCGGAAGATGTGCTGGGATTTAGGGTCGGGACCGATAGAAAAGTCGCGGGCATGTCTCAGATCATCGATTATTTTCATAAACTGGATAACACCAGCGACAGAGTTTTGGTCAAGGAAGTGGGAAAAACAACGGAAGGAAATCCCTTCATCGTGGCCTTCATCACCTCGAAGGAAAATCATAAAAACCTGGACAGGTACCGCAAGTATCAGCAGCTTCTTGCAGACCCCCGAAAAATTTCCGAAGAAGATGCACAGGGGATGATTTCAAAGGGCAAAGCCGTGGTAATGATCAATTGTTCCATCCACGCCTCTGAGATTGGGGCTGCTCAGATGTCCATGGAATTAGCCTATGACCTTGCAACAGACAACGATCCGACAACTCTACAGATCCTTGATAATGTCATCCTCCTGCTGGTGCCCATGCACAATCCGGATGGGATTCAGATGGTCGTGGACTGGTACAAGAAAAATCTGGGGACAAAGTACGAAGGAGGCCGGATGCCCTGGCTCTACCACAAGTATGTGGGCCACGACAACAACAGAGACTGGTACATGTTCACTCAGGTCGAATCCCGGCTGACACTCAAGGTGCATAATGCCTGGCATCCCCAGGTCATCGTTGACATGCACCAGATGGGGAACACCGGGCCGAGGTTGTTTGTCCCTCCCTATGTGGATCCTTTTGAACCCAATGTCGACCCCATTCTCCGGCAGCAGGTGGCGATGATGGGCACATTCATCGCAACGGAGTTGACCGCTCAAGGAAAGGCAGGTGTGGCTCATAGCACACGCTATGATGCCTGGACACCGGCTCGGGCTTATCATCATTATCATGGCGGTATCCGAATTTTGACCGAGGCGGCCAGTGTTAAATTTGCCACGCCCATCACGGTCAAACCCGAAGAGCTGCAGCCTGGCATGACAGAAGCTTCTGTGAAGATGCCGCTGCCGTGGATGGGGGGCAAATGGACACTGAGCGATATTGTGGACTATGACTATGCGGCCGCTAAAGCCGCTCTGACGAATGCCGCCGGGCTCAGGAAAAACTGGTTGCGCAATTTCTACAGGATCCATAAAAAGGCCGTCGATCCGAAAAAAACACCTTATGCATTTCTTGTTCCCGAGAAACAACGAGACCTGTCAACAACGCTCAAAATGATGGAAGTCCTGATGTTAGGCGGTGTAGAAATTCACCGGGCCGAAAATTCTTTTGTCGCTGACAGTCATCAATATCCTGTGGGCACTTTTATCGTTTTTTTGGCACAGCCCTATGGAGGGTTTGCTAAGACTCTCCTCGAAGTGCAGAAATATCCTGAGATTAGAGAAACACCCGGAGGACCTTTAAAAACTCCTTATGACGTCGTCGCTCACACACTGCCATTATTGATGGATGTAGACGTTGTCACGGTCGTAAAGCCCTTCAATGCGAAAGCCAAATTGATGGCTGAGCTTGAAAAGCCAAAGGGGACAATCGAAAAAACCGAGACCCCGATTGGTTTTGCTTGGGGACATTCAACCAATGATGATGTTGTTGCTCTGAATAGGTTGATGACAAAGGGGCATACAGTCTTCTGGAGTGCCGACCCATTCGATGATTCCGGGAAGTCCTATCCTGTGGGATCGATGGTGGTCCTCCAGAAGGAAGGGTTGGACGATGATTTAGAAAGTATCGTCAAGGACCTCCACGTGCAGTTTGAGGCGCTGAAGACCAAACCAACTGTCAAGGCCTTTCGTCTAAAGCCTGTTCGGTTGGGCCTTTATAAAAGCTGGACAGCCTCGATGGATGAAGGGTGGACACGATGGGTGCTGGAGCAGTACGAGTTTCCGCACATCAGTGTATTTGATAAGGATATCAAAGAGGGGAATTTAGAGAAAAAATTTGATGTTTTACTCCTTCCTGATTTCAGGAGTTCTAAGGCCATCGCCGAGGGATTGTCAGATAAGGATGCTCCACCCGAGTATGCAGGAGGCATCGGAGAAGTGGGAGTGAAAAACATCAAAGAGTTTGTCCAGAAAGGGGGCACACTCATCACGCTGAATTCGGCGGCAGAATTCTGCATTCAACATCTCCACTTGGGCGTCCAGAACAGCGTGGCCGGAAAAGATCGGAAAGATTTTTATATTCCGGGTTCGATCCTCAAAGTCTTAAACAACCCCGATCATCCGATATCGTACGGATTCGGAAGAGACACAGCCATCTTTTTCCGCAGGAGTCCAGTTTTTGTCGTGAATGAGGGTGTCAGCGTTGCCAGGTATCCCGCTCAACCCTTTTTGAGCGGTTGGATCAACGGAGAAGACCTCCTCGTCGATAAATCGGCCATCGTGGATGTTCCTTATGAGAAAGGAAGAGTCATTCTTTTTGGCTTCCCTGTCCTCTACCGAGGCCAATCGCACGGCACCTTTAGATATCTCTTCAACGCCATCTACTATGGTGCCTCATTCTTAGCTGATTTATAATTCATGGTTATGAACCAAATTCTATTTTCTTGGATTGTTTGAGATGGCAATATTTTTGATCTTACCCCTTCTCTTTTTTCCATTTGCAGCTTCCTCATTGACCGCAGCTCCCCAGGTGAAGACGGGCCTGGAGAATCTTTTGGAGGATCACTTGGATCTGATCCAGGGAAAAAGACTTGGAGTTCTGGCCAATCAGACATCTGTGGATTCCAAAGGACGTCACATCGTAAAGCTTCTCTCTGAGCATGCACAAATCGTCACTGTTCTTTTCGGCCCCGAACATGGCTTTATGGGAAATGTGGAAGATGCTGCGTCGATCAGCGATTCCATCTATAAGGATATCCAGCTATACAGCCTTTATGGCGAATTCTTGGCTCCGACACCTGGTATGCTCAAGGATGTGGATGTGTTGGTGTACGACATCCAGGATGTGGGTGTCAAGTTCTACACGTT
>JAGLRY010000190.1 GCA_023135995.1 Candidatus Aminicenantota bacterium
CTACTCCTTTGTCGTTCTGGTACTATCTCTACTTTTACTTCTTAACTTGTTCTTCGACCCAGTCTGTGGTGACAGTCTTCGGCCGTTCGATCGCCAGACCCAGGACCCTATCCCAGATCAAGGATGAAAGGACACCGAGCGCTCGAGAAACACCAAAACATACGGTGTAGAAGTCATACTCTGTCATGCCATAGTGGAGAAGGATAACTCCGGAGTGAGCATCAACATTGGGCCACGGATTTTTGGCTTTTCCCTGTTCTTCGAGGATGGGGGGAACAACTTCGTAGAGTGCGCTCACGGCCTTGAAGATCTCATCATCGGGAAGATGTTTCAGGGAGAAGTCTCTCTGCGCCACGTACCTGGGGTCGGTCTGACGGAGGACAGCATGGCCGTATCCGGGGATGACCTGACCTGAATTCAATGTATCCCAGCAATACTTTGTGAGCTGTTCTTTTGTGGGAACGCCGCCCAATTTATCCATAAGATTCATGACCCATCGAAGAACTTCCTGGTTGGCCAAACCGTGCAAGGGGCCAGCAAGGCCGTTCATGCCTGCAGCGAGTGAGTAGTAGGCATCGGAAAGTGCAGAGCCAACGAGGTGTGTGGTATGCGCTGAGACATTTCCACCTTCGTGGTCGCTGTGGAGCACGAGATAGAGGCGCATGAGTTCTGTGAAAGCGGGATCATCGGTAACGCCGAGCATATGGGCCATGTTGCCGCCCCAATCCAGTTCGGGGTCAGCCGCAATGTGATCTCCATTCCTGTAGCTTTTGCGGTAGATGTAGGCTGCAATCCTGGGGAGTTTGGCGAGCAGGTTCATGACATCTTCGAACATGGGATCCCAGTATTCCATCTTGCTGATGCCTTCTCTATACTGTTGAGAAAAGACAGAGTCTTTTTGGAGAGATACGATAGCTGCGGAAAACTGAGTCATGGGATGTGTATCTGCAGGGATGGCGTCGAGGATCTTGACGAGATAGTCAGGAAGCTCACCGCGTTTTTTCCATTCTTCGGTGATCTCTTTGACGTCGTCCTCAGTGGGTAATTCTCCAGTAAGAAGCAGATAAAAAAGTCCTTCGGGGAGGGGTTCCTCTCCACCGGGGGCCTTGGGGAGCTTCTCTTTGAGCTGTGGAATGTTGTAACCGCGAAAACGAATGCCCTCAAATGGGTCAAGGGCTGAGGTTTCGGTCACAATACATTTCACGCCGCGCATTCCACCATAAGCTTGAGTCACTGTGACGTCTGAGATTTTTTGATCACCGTACTCTTTGACGATCGACCTGACTCTGTTGCGCATGGGGTCGATCTTCGACTGGAAAGTTTCTTTTAAAGACATTAGTAGACCTCCTTTTATATGTTTTGTATTAAAGACTAGTCTTCCGCCCTTGATTTGACGGAAAAAGAATATAACACTGTGATGCGGCTCTGTCAACCAATTCCTAACTTTGAAATTCTTTGACACAAAAGCTCCACAAATCTGGCAAAAAAGCACCAGATGTAGGGTCCGTTCCCCGAACGGACCGGACACAAAACTTAAGCAATCTTTGAATAAATCTGAGGGTAAAAGTGGTATAAAAAGTGTAAGGTCACTGGAATATGGAATCATTTGCTCAAAGAGATGTTTGACTTTTTTGCCTTGACATTGTTTATTATGTATAAAAATTTCGTAGATGAAGGAGACAAGAAATGGGTGGATCGTTAATTGTTCTTATCATAATCGGGGCGATCGTCATTTTCGCCATCGGTATCTACAACAACCTGGTAACGCTGAGGAACAGGGCGGATAATGCTTGGGC
>JAGLRY010000191.1 GCA_023135995.1 Candidatus Aminicenantota bacterium
ATATGTAGGGATCGTTTCCCAAACGGTCCGTTCAGAGAAAGGACGCTGCATATAAAAATTAAGGATTATTTACAAATTTATCCTTCATTCGAAAGAGGAGGCAGTGGAAGCCCGGGCCAGTCGTCCCGGGCTTCCCATGGCTAATATCTGCCAAAAGGAGGACGACTCGACATTTTTACTAATGTCTCATTGTGAGTCGTACCCAATAGTATCCTATAAAAATTATAATTTCAATAGATTTGATAAGAAAATAACAAAATATTTCTTAGATCACCCTGGAGAGAGTTTTTATTTTTGTGGAAAGCTATTGAAAATTATCGGGTTTTAATATTATAATAAAAAGTCCCAAGGCGGGGTCGTAGTTCAGTTTGGTTAGAACGCTGGCCTGTCACGCCAGAGGTCGCGAGTTCAAGTCTCGTCGGCCCCGCCACTTTTTCCCCTGATGTTCCCTTTTGTGTTGTGTTCCATGCGAATCTAAAGTATAAGAATAATAAGGGATTAAAAGGACGATGCCCATTCCGCCTGGATCTACGACCGCTCGGGGAATGCCACCAATGCCATCACGGATTTAGAAATCCTTACCTATCCCGATGGCTTCTTGACAAGATTTTGTAGCCCAAATATAATAGAGTTTGGAGATTCGGGGGCGAACTGGATTCGACGGAGACAATGAGACTAAGGTCGCATGTCGAGGCTCCATCCACCTCGTTAAAAAGGTGGAAACAAAGTAAGTGCAGAACCACTTCAAGTTGCTGCCTAATTAGTAGGCATGCCGTTTCTCTTGCACCTTCCTGCAGTGCTTGAGAAGCGTCGACGCGCAGGATAGCGAACCAGGCCCGTCCTGAGCCCGGTAAGCGAACTCCATCAGGGCTGGTTTCACGGTGTCTTTCCTTTTCAGAAGCTGTGGAATGAGAAAAAGGAAAAGGATAAGCATGTAGAAAGCTTTCGTTGAATGTCTTCGGACGCGGGTTCGATTCCCGCCGCCTCCATTATTGCGATTGGAACAAAAACATTGTCGAAAAGCCGCAAAAGAAACCTGATAGCTGCACTTTTTATCTTTTTTTTAGCGATTTTGGTCTTTTCCCAATCTCTCACTTCTCTAAAAATTTCTATAAGAGATTATGAGCAATACGGCCGGGTCGTCATCGAATCTGCAGTTCCACTGAGCTACCACATCGAACAGTACACCACTCTCTTCCTGGTACGATTCAGGGTTGAGGGCAATTTCACGATCCACCGGGAATCCTTCAAGAGCAAATATGTCAAATCCTTGGGATGGGCCAAGGGCTCTGACTACTACATGCTGACCATTAACGCCACAGGTCCTGATTACAGCTTTGAAACCTTCACCCTCACCAATCCGCACAGGATTGTCATCGATATCCATTCACCCGAACAGCCCAAGGAGGACCTCCCTCCGCCCCAGTCCGAAAAGCCAAAGAGAACCCCTCAACCAAGGACAGAAGAAGCAGAATCACAGATAGAGTCCAAAGAGAGCCGTGATAGACAACAGGATGAAGAAGAGAAGCCCTCAGCTCCTTCGACGCCACCGCTGGCGTCACAGGCCTTAAGAACGATCGTCATCGATCCTGGCCATGGAGGTTTGGAAGTGGGATCGAAAGGGAAATTCGGGACTTTGGAGAAAAACCTCACTTTGCCCATCAGTCAAAAACTGAAAGCGATAATAGAAAAAAATCTGGCCTGCCGCGTTGTCTTGACAAGGGATAAAGATGTGGATGTCTCGCTCGAGAACAGGGCCGCTATCGCCAATAATAACAGGGCAGTGCTTTTTATCAGCATTCATGTCAACGGTTTTCCCCGCTCTAGCGCTCGCGGTTCAGAAACGTTCTTTCTCAGTTTGAACGCAACGGATGAAGAATCCCGACGGTTGGCCTACATGGAAAACAATTCGTCTGACATCGAATCGAAGATCTCAAGCGAAGACGAAGAAGACATCATGATGATCCTGTGGGACATGGCACAATCGGCCTTTATCAAACAGAGCAGCGAGCTTGCAGAAAAAATTCAGCAAGAGCTGAATTCCCTGTTGGGGACCCGAAATCGTGGCATAAAACAGGCTCCGTTTAAAGTCCTCACAGGAGTTGCCTGTCCGGCTATTCTGGTTGAGGTCGCCTTCATCTCCAATCCTGCCGAAGAAAGGAAGCTGCAAACCGAAGAATTCCAGGATAATGTGGCACGTGCCATCTATCGTGGAATTGACAACTTCCTCAAAAATTATTCAACCGAATGACGCTTTATCATGGATGCGAAAAAGATAACAATACTAGGTGCCCTTGTCGTTGTGTCGCTCATCCTGGCTGTTGTCTTCTTTCGAAGCGGAGGCGAAGAGAAGATCAAGCATTATCTCGATGAACCTCTTCAAGAGAAAGACAGCCTCTCTGAGGAGTCCCTCCCAACGAGGTCGATCACACTTTATTTTCTATCCGAGGACGATAATTATCTGCATCCTGAAAAGAGAGAAATTGTCGATCACCCATCCATTGTTCACCAGGCGATTCAATCGATCGAAGAGTTGCTCAAAGGATCACAGAATGGCTTGCTCCCTCCTTTACCCGTGAACACAGAACTTAGAGAGTTTTTCATAACAAAGAGAGGGATCGCCTATGTGGATTTTTCAGATGAGATCCGGGAAGAGCATCTCTCCGGAACGTCGGCAGAAATGGGGACTGTTTTTGCTGTGGTCAATACCCTGACATACAATTTCAAGGACATCAATAAAGTGTTTATCTTGATCGATGGCAGTGAAAAAGAGACATTGGCGGGTCATATCGACCTGAGCCGTCCTCTCGTGCCTCGTTACGATCTAGTCTCCAACTAACCTGTGAAAAAACTCGCCAAAGTTGCAGTGATCGGATTCCCCAATGTTGGCAAATCCACTCTTTTCAATCGACTCTTGAGGACGAAAAAGTCCCTCGTTCATTCTCTACCCGGGATGACCCGAGATCAGGTGGCCGCAGAAGGCGCACTGAAGGGCAAAAAGTTTATCCTCGTAGACACTGGTGGATTCTTTGATTTCAAGATGGATCCTCTTTCTGCTCTGGTGAAGGAAAAAGCCTGGGAGGCCTCGAACGATGCGGATATTCTTCTTTTTGTGCTGGATGGGAAAAGAGGGCTTCTGCCGGCAGAAGAGGAGCTTTATTTTACTGTAAAAAAAATGAATAAGCCCATTCTCGTTGTCGTTAACAAGATCGATTCGCCATCCGAGGAAGAGCGGATCGGGGATTACTTCAGGTTGGGAGAGGGGCAGATATTCCCTGTGTCCGCTGAGCATAAAAGGAACATTGAATACCTGGAAGAGGGCCTGTTCGACCTGCTCCCGGAATCACCAATAAAGGAGCAGGAGACCGAGGCCCTCAAAATAGCCATCATCGGCCGGATCAATGTAGGCAAGTCTTCGATTGTGAACCGCCTTTGCGGGCAAGAAAAATTGATCGTGAGCGAGATCCCGGGAACAACAAGAGACAGCACAGACACCATCATCTACAGGAACAAAAAAGCTTTTTGTCTTGTCGATATGGCTGGCATTCGAAAGTTGAGCCGAACCCAAGACAAAAGGGAGAAGGCAGGCATCCTGAGAGCCAAAAAAGACATCAACCTTGCCGATGTTTTATGCTTGGTTCTAGATGCCCAAGAATACCCCACGCGCCAGGATACCGCGATCGCTCATCTCGCCGAAGAATCCGGCAAGCCCCTCATCATTGCCATAAATAAATGGGATTTGATCGAAAAGGATTCTAGATCAACTGAAGAATTTAAGGCCAATGTCAATGATAAATTGGACTTTGTCTCCTATGCACCGTTGATCTTTGTTTCCGCGCTATCCGGACAGAGAGTTGTGAAGATCCTTGATCTCGCCGAACAGATCTATGCCAATGCCAGCAAAAGGATACCGACCTCCAAATTGAATGACTTTTTGGCTTGGGTTCACACCGCATACCCACCCCTTTCCCGGAAAAAAAATAGGATCAAGATCAAATACATGGTGCAGAAACAAAGCCTCCCTCCCACGTTTTTCCTCTTTACTCATTCCAAAAGCCCCCTCGCTCCTGCTTACAGAAAATTCCTGAAACGCCTTATCCGGGACCAGTTCGATCTTGTTGGATCACCCATTAGGTTGTATCTAAAAAGAAACTAGAAAAGAGGGGATTATGTTTCCCTTGACTTTAAACCGTACATGCTTTATAAATTTATTTTTGGCATTATCACTCTGCCGAAGGATGCGATTCGACGATTAGGAGGTCACGATGTCTCGAAGATGGATGAGTATCTCTCTTGTGATTCTACTGGCTTTTGGTGTGATAGCAATAACGACCAGCTGCGACAAGATCAGCTATAACAAGCTGAGAGCTAACTATCACTTCTCCAGAGCCAATGCTCATTTTACGGATAACCATTACCGAGATGCCATTGAAGAGTATGAGTTGACTTTGCAGTTCAACCCCGATCTCGTTCAAGCCTATCGGTTCCTGGGCGAAAGCTACAAGAGCCTTTACAAACCCGCTGTAGAGACAGAACGCAACAAAGAGATCGAGCAGAAAGCCCTGGAAGCCCTTTTGAAAGCTTACGAGATCGAACCGAGGAACAAGGAAGTTATCTATTCCTTGGGAGATATGTACGACAAAATCAGAGATTTTGAATCTGCCGAACAACTGTACCTGAGAATTTTAGAGATGGAACCCACCAACATGGGGAATTACTATGTTGTAGCCGAGTTTTATAAAAGGTATGCTGGCGGGGATGAAGAGGAAGGCGAAGAAGCTGCAGGAAAGACGCCCTTTGAGAAGGCAGAGGAAATGTATTTGCGGAGAATTGAAACCGATCCTGAAAATGAACAGGGTTATGCCTATATCGCACAGTTTTATGAAGGGATCACACCGGTTCCTGAGTTCGACCGGGCGAACGGATACCATGAGAAACGCATTAAACTCAATCCTGAGAATGCCGAAGCCTGGCTTGCAAAGGGTGTGAACCGGTGGTCAAAAGCATATCGTATCCCCACGCTCCCGAAAAGTGAAAGGATGCAGTTGGCTAGAGACAGCGAGGCCGCATTGCTCAAAGCGAGCGAATTGGATCCCGCTTATCCAGAACCTTATTCCTGGCTGAGCGTTCTTTATAAGAGTGTGCTTGTGAGGCTCGATCCGAGCAGAGCCAAGCGTTACGAGGAAGATGCAGATAGGTTTCTTCAGCAGTTCCAAGATGCGAGAAAAAGACAGTCCGAAAGAAAGAAACTGGAAGAAGAGCTGAGCAAGATCGGATAATTTTCGACAATCACGACTTTTTACTGTTTTTAAAGCACAAAGCAAAAACAATAGTTCTGTTGTTCCCCATTCTCCTTGCATCTGTTTAGAATAACAGCGATAAGATGTTCATACCTCTAAGAGACGATAATCCAACCACTCGAATTCCCTATGTGACCGTCTCTCTGCTTGGGCTGAATATCTTGATATTTTTTTTCCAACTGTTCTCTCCGAGCGGGCTGGAGTATTATGTTTTGCGCATGGGGGCGATTCCCTATGAGATCACCCATTTGACTTCTCTGCCCATTCCCAATGTCCCGCGCCTCTCTCCTCCCCTCACCCTGCTCACAGCCATGTTTCTGCACGGAGGATTTTTCCATCTCATCGGGAATATGCTCTATCTGTGGATATTCGGGAACAACATCGAGGATTATCTTGGGTCTTTCCGGTTTATCCTCTTTTATCTTCTTTCCGGATTGGGCGCGAGTGTGACGCATATTATTTTTAATCCCAACTCACAAGTTCCTATGATCGGGGCTAGTGGTGCGATAGCGGGTGTGCTCGGAGCTTATTTGATCCTTTACCCTCGCGCAAATGTGTTGACCCTGGTCTTCTTGTTTTTTTTCATCCGCATCGTGCCCATCCCTGCAGCCTTTGTCCTTGGCCTTTGGTTTTTCCTGCAGGTTATGAATGTGGGCATGGGAGGTGGAGTTGCCTGGTTTGCCCATATCGGAGGTTTTTTGGTCGGGATACTTCTCGTAAAGATCTATTCTGGAAGACGCCGTCCTCCTAGGCCTTTCGCAAAACCTGCCGGCGATAAAAAATATTTCCACTAATATCATCTCGCAGAAAAGATATTTTCTTGGCCGATTTGATCAGTTGTATGTCTTGATATCGGGTTTAACCTCTTTATTTTCGGGCACGTAGAGGTTGACAACTCCCCCAAGTTTTAGTATTTTATGCAATCACTAACCCTCATTAGGTTAATTCTGAGGTTTTGAATAATGAAAACATTTATACCTAAAAGAAACGAAATTGAACGGAAATGGTGGTTGATCGATGCCGATGGAAAAGTTCTCGGGCGATTGGCCACTGAAATTTCTATCTTGCTTCAGGGCAAGAGGAATCCTGAGTTTGTCAAGTTCATGGACAGCGGAGATTTTGTCGTTGTGATCAACGCGGAAAAAGTGAAAGTCACGGGCAAGAAACTGGAGCAGAAAAAGTATTATTCCCATTCCGGCTACCCGGGAGGTATTAGGGAGAGGACTTTAAAAGAACTGTTGGAGAAGAATCCGGAAGATGTCCTGCGCAAGGCGGTCCGAGGCATGATTCCCAAAAACAAACTCGGTCGCGCCATGTACAAAAAACTGAAAGTCTATACAGGGCCTGATCATCCTCATGAAGCTCAAACGCCACAGGAATATCAGATCTAGGAGGAATCTTGAGTTTAATACAGTATTACGGCACAGGAAGGCGAAAAAGTTCGGTGGCCAGAGTCTATCTTAGGCCCGGGAAAGGGGAGATCACTCTGTATGTGAATAAAAGGCCTCGTCCCTTCACGGAATTCTTTACTTTAGATAGTTATAAACACATCATCAAGCGGCCTCTTCGTCTGACCGAGACAGAAAGTAAATTTGATATCTTCATCCGGGTCAATGGAGGAGGTGTGAATGCACAGGCCGAGGCGATACGCCTAGGAATTGCAAGGGCCTTGATTGAATTCAATAAAGAACTGAGGAATACCTTAAAGCAAGCGGGACTACTGACCCGGGATGCGCGGGTTAAAGAGCGGAAGAAATACGGATTGTTGGGCGCTCGCAAGGCACCTCAATACCACAAGAGATAAAGGGAGGACTGGAGTTGATTTCTGTAACGATGAAAGAACTTTTGGAAGCGGGAGTTCATTTTGGGCACCAAACCAAGAGGTGGAACCCCAAGATGAAAGAGTACATTTTCGGCAAGAGGAATGGAATATACATCATCGACCTGCAAAAAACGATCAAGCTTTTTAAAGATGCGCTTCAGTTTGTTGAGGGTGTTGTGGAGAGCGGTAAAGATGTCCTTATGGTTGGGACAAAAAAACAGGCTCAGGACATCGTCAAAGATTATGCCCTGAAATGTGAATCGTGCTATGTCAACCAGCGTTGGCTGGGAGGATTGTTGACCAATTTCGATGTCATCCGCGGCAGTGTGGAACGACTGATCGAGATGGAAGAGATGAAGGCGGATGGACGCTGGGATCTCCTTTCAAAAAAAGAGAAATCCCGGCAGGAAAAGGTCTATAGAAAGCTCTCCAAAAATCTGGGGGGAATAAAGAATATGCTGGAGTTGCCTGGAGTGCTTTTTGTGATCGATTCCACAAAAGAGGAAATTGCCCTTTTAGAAGCGCTCAAGCTTAAGATTCCGATTGTTGCCGTTGTTGATACTAACGGTGACCCAGAGAATATCGATTACCCCATTCCCGGCAATGATGATGCTGTCAGAGCCATCGAGCTGTTCACATCGAAAATTGCCGAGACCGTGATGGAAGGCAAGAAGAAGAAAATCGAGAGGGAACTCTTGGAGGCTAAGGCGGAAGAAGAACCCTTCGCAGAAGGAGAAGAGGGTGTTCCTGTTGAAGAGATGCCTGCTGTTGAAGAAGCCCCGGGGAGTGATAAGGCGAAACCGGTCGAGGATCTGGTGGTCCCTCAAGAAGAAAAACCTGCCGAAGAAGAAAAACATACAAAAGAGAAGAAGCCTGCGGAGAAAGAAGTCAGTTCAGCGGAGCCCGAGAAATCGGAATAAGCAAGGAGTCTGTTATGGAAATTACAGCAGCACAGGTCAAAGACCTTCGTGATAGAACAGGGATCGGGATGATGGAGTGCAAAAGTGCTCTTCGGGAGACAGGTGGAGATATCGAAAACGCCATCACTGTTTTGAGAAAAAAAGGATATGCCCGGGCCAAGGATAAGATGGAGCGTGAAGCTAAGGAAGGACTCGTCGCTTCGTACATCCATCTCAATGGTAAGCTCGGCGTTCTGGTCGAAGTGAATTGTGAATCGGATTTTGTGGCGCGTAACAAGGAGTTCCAGGAATTAGTCAAGAACATATCCCTTCATATTGCTGCATCGAATCCCACGTACGTCTCTTCGGAAGAAGTTCCCCAGGAGGTTTTGGATGAAGAGAAGGAGATCATCAGAGGGCAGTTCAAAGATTCCAACAAGCCGCCCGAGATCGTTGATAAGATCGTTGAGGGGAAACTCAAGAAATTTTTTGAAGAAGTATGTTTGATGGACCAACCTTATGTGAAAGATGATAAGGTTTCGGTCAGCAAACATGTGGCATCATTTATCGCGAAGTTCGGTGAAAACATCCAGGTAAGACGATTCGCCCGTTTTGAACTGGGCGAATAAAATATACGGACTATGTCTCAAGTCAAGCCTGTGTACAGCAGAATTCTACTAAAACTTTCCGGGGAAGCTCTTTTAGGGCAGCAGGACTTCGGCATCAGTGTGGATACGGCCAAATCCATTGCCCGTGAGATCAGAGAGATCCACGAATTGAACGTCCAAATCGGCATCATGATCGGTGGGGGCAACATATTCCGCGGCATCCATGGAACGGAAGCGGGGATGGATCGAGCATCTGCTGACTACATGGGTTTGCTGGCGACCATGATCAACGGGATCGCTCTTCAGGATGCCCTTGAGAAAGAGGGGATTGAAGCGCGCCATATTTCTGCTATCGAGATCAGTGGTGTCGCAGAGCCTTTTGTCAGAAGGAATGCCATGAATTATCTTGAGACTGGAAATATCCTCATTTTCACCGCAGGCACAGGCAATCCTTATTTCACGACTGATACGGCAGCGGCCCTGCGTGCTCTTGAGATCGGTGCACAGGTGATCCTAAAAGCGACAAAAGTGGATGGGGTTTATTCTGCCGACCCTCTGCAAGACAAGCAGGCACGGAAATATGAATCCATCGGATACTTAGACGTTATTAAAAAAGGGCTGCGGGTTATGGATACGACAGCCATCTCTCTGTGCAAAGATAATAATGTCCCGATCATAGTCTTTAACCTTAGGAAGAAGGGGAATATGAAAAAGGTTGTGCTGGGGCAAAAGGTCGGAACTCGCATCTACTAACTATCTGAATTATTCATAAAAGATGTCGATGTTTATACTTATTAAAGCGATATTAATATCCTGCATTGATTTCATCGCATATCATTTTGAGTGCTCTGTTCGGCTCGTGAATAATTCAGAAAAACATCTGTAGGAGATAGGGAATAATGGTCAAAGATGTTTTGAGAGAACTGGAAAAAAAGATGAAAGGCTCTGTCGAGCACTTTCGTGGAGGCCTGGTAAGATTGCGAACAGGGCGAGCGAATATCAATATTTTTGAAGATATCAAGATCGACTACTACGGGACTCTGACACCCGTTAACCAAGTGGCCACGCTTACAGTCCCTGACCCGACTTTGATCCAAATTCAGGCTTGGGATCCCACCCTTTTAGAGAACATAGACAAAGCAATCCAAGCCGCAGACCTCGGTCTCAATCCCATCAATGACGGAAAAGTCCTCAAAGTTCCCATTCCGCCGCTGGATGAAGAAAGACGAAAGGACATGGCCAAACATATCAAAGTCATGGTCGAGGACGAAAAAACAGCTCTTCGGATAATGAGAAGAGATGCAAAAGAGCAGATCGAACAGCTGGAAAAAGACAAGGAGATCACTGAAGACGACAAGTTTTGGGGATACGATAAGCTTCAGGAGATCACGGACGGGAGTACAAAAAAGATCGAAGACCTTGGAGCGGCAAAGGAAAAAGAGATTCTTGAACTCTGATCCCTTTACGCCGTAACTTCCTTATTGACCCTTGCGATGTTGTTTTTTGAGCCGAATTTTGTTCGGATGACAGCGCCCCAACCGAGTATGCTCAGGACGAAGTAGAACAGAGAGCCAAAGATCGGAATAAATCCGATGAAACTCACCAGGATGAAACCCAGGATAACAGCGCCAATGACCGAAGGATTCTTGCTCCCAAAAGCCTTGGACAGGCTTTCCCCAAAGAAGTAGAAGAGAATGACGCGGCCGAAGATCTTGATGACGATTCCGAGAAAGACGAGGGTGATGAGAATTGGAATGCCGATCAGTATGAGTGAGAGAAAAGCCGAAAAGACGACAAGCCCGGTAAAAATGATGATGCTCAAAATCCCTGTTCCAAAAACAGGCCAGAATTGTGTCCTGATTTGAGAGGATGCATAAACGATCGGGCGAGGAAAAACGGCAGCCAGAAGAACAGCGAGAATGAACCAGATAAAAAGCGTGAACAGTTTGATGATCAGAAGCAGAGGGATGATCTTCATCCCGAAGACGCCGCCCAATCCTTCCTTAAAGAATTCCTGAATTCCTGCGGTCGATTCGAAATCGAACTGGACCGTGTCTCCCCCTATCACGCTCCCAAGCTCTTTCTCGATGGTTCCCCCCAGGGAGACAACATCTCCATCGACTTCTGCTGTGGACCTGAGTATGATCTCCGCACCGAAGCCCACCACAGAGCCCTGGACTTCGCCTTCCACAATGATCGTTCCGCCAAATGCCATGACATTCTCAATGACTTTTCCCTTGATAAGGATCTCGCCTCCCAGGCCTACCACATTGTCCTGAACCTCGTCATATTCGACGATGATGTCTTTTTGTAATATAAATCCCTGGCCGAACAGTGGGGAAACTCCCCCAAGCATAAAGACGAGTATCAAGGAATATAGGAATTTATTTTTCATATCTTATCTCCAGTCCATATTTTTCTCCTCATCATATACAGCACAGATATGGATAAAACTACGGTTAAGGTGGTGAGGAAAATTTGAAATTCGGGACGAATGAGGATTGTCAAACTGGCCAATGTCTTGAAAACAAAGCTTGCAAACTGGATGAGTATTTCGAAAATCACGGAAGCGATCTTAAAGAGCTTGACAGTGAACACAGAGAGATTTTTCACAAAAGCCCAGAGACTGCTGTTCAGACGGACAAACACGCCCGAAAAGCTGATGTCAGACTGTAGGAATACAGCCAAGAATATGAACATCATCAGGGAAAAGCCAGTGGCTAATCCCGCGATCCAAATCCGTACAGGGGATACTCGGGGGAAAACCTTGGCCATGACTTGTTGGGTGAAGTCGGCAGGCATGTCCAAGGGGGGGAGGGTTTCCACGGCTTGCAGCATCATTTTTCTGTCTTCGAGCAAGATCTTGCATGGCTCACAGGAAGAGATGTGTTTTTCGATGGACTCTCTTTCATCAACCGGAAGTTCATCTTCGAGGTAGAGATAGATCTGGCGTACTGTCAGGCAGCTCATTTGCTCTCCTCCAAATTCCTGCGGATCGATTCTTTGGCTTGAAAAACCTTGTTTTTGATCGTCCCCACGGGTAAACCCTTGATTTCCGCGATCTCTTCATAACTGAACTCGTTAATGTGTCTCCACACGAATAATTCTCTGAGAGAAGGCGGGATTTTTTCCATGGCCTTTTCGATCCTTTCTCTGACCTCCGAGAGTTCGAATTTCTCGACAATAGAAAGGTCTTTAGAGGGGATCTGAATGCTCGGTCTGTAGTCCGCATCCTCTCGAGTTTGGTCGAGCGAGAAGGCAGCGATCTTTTTCTTCCTCCAGTAATCGATCGTGAGGTTTGATGCGATCTTAAACAGCCATGTGCTGAATTTGTGCTGAGGTCGGTAGGTGTGGAGCGAGGCGTATGTTTTGATGAAGACGTCTTGTGTAAAATCAAGAGCAAGCTCCCTTTCGCCGACCATCCGGCCTATATAATTCAAAAGGGATTGTTTGTATCTTTGAACGATCATCTCGAATGCCTCTTTATCGCCGTCAAGAGTTCTTTTGACTAAGTCTTTGTCTTCAAACATGGAGGACTTCCAGCCCTCAAAGCGTTATACGGATTTCCTCAAAAATGGTTTTGCTTTGGGTACTAGTTATTTTCAATGATCTCAACGTCTGGTGGAACCCGCAGTTCGAAGGTTTTATTTTGAAGTGTGACATTCGTTTTGATCTTGCTGAAACGAAACTCGGTTCTATTGCCCGTCCAATCGAATGAGATCAGCGTTTGAATGAACCACGTCTTTTCGTCGACTTCCAGAAGGAGAAAAGTATCTGCGAACTCTTCATCCTTAGGAGTGAGCTTGATCTGAATAGTATTGGCGTTCTCTGTAGGGAAGGGATTGAACTCTACAGAATAGTTGTCCAGCAATGCGACCTTTCCGGAAAGCAATGAGATCACTTCGGTGTTCTGCTCTCCTTGGGAAAGGTCATATTTTATGAGCTGCTTTTCTTCTTTGTTGTAGTCCCAGAAAAGATCATCCTTGATGAGGAATACTTTTTCTTCCGGATCCTGGTATTCCCACTTCATCAAATTGGGCTTTTTAAAGTACAGTTTTCCTTTTTCATGAAGGGGTGTCGAGATTGTGGCGGAATAGTAGAACTGCTCAAAGTTTGCCTGGAAGGATTGGTAGGACCTGAGCGCATTTTCAACGCGCAGAGCGACTTCCTGCGCCGTTTGTGCGAAGCTCAGGGCCAGAAGTGTTAACAGACAGAAGAATCTCTTCATTTTTCGGATTATATCACAGAATCTCTATCAGTGAAATTATCCTGAATTATTCATAAAAAATGTCGATACTTGGTATAACAAAAGAAAAATCCATTACTTCCGTTATTCTACTAGTAAATCACCTTATCTATTCCGTTTTTAATGTCCTTTCCATTCATAATCGACATTTTTTACCCTACGGGCGAGTTGATCTCACTACAAAGTCTTCGTTGTAGCCCGGGTTAGGTTGAGTCGGCTCGTGAATAATCCAGGTTGGCAAGGCATTAACGGTTTGCTAATCGAAACGGGTTTTTGTTATAAGGACACTGTGAATACCGAATTGTTTATCTATCTGCTTGCCTATTTTGTGCTGCTTCTCCTTATCAGCTTCTTTTTTTCCAAGAGGATAAAGAGCTTGGAGGATTTTTTCCTTGCGTCCCGGGACCTTCCCGCTCTCCTCATCTTTCTCACACTTGCCGGTTCATGGCTGGGAGCCACTTCCACCCTGGTGTCAGTGGACGAGGCTTTTGATAAAGGAATCAGTTCATTCTGGGTGATCGGGATCCCATCCATCGTGACGGTTCTTGTTTTCGCTCTGTTTCTCGTACGGCCGATCCGGCGGTTACCGTTCGTGACACTGCCGGATCTGATGGAGATGCGTTACAGCCGAACGGTTCGTCATCTGGCAGCCGTGCTGATCGTATGGTACATGATTCTTTTAGCCGCCTCTCAAATGGTGGCCATGGGTAATTTTCTTAAATCCTTCCTCGGCACATCCTATTTTATAGCTCTTTTATTGGGAACTGTGGTCGTTCTCCTTTATTCAGTTTTTGGGGGATTGTTCTCTGTTGTGATCACAGACGGATTTCAGTTTTTTCTGTTAGTGATCGGCATTTTAAGTCTCCTCTTCTCCTTGATGGGGGCGTCCTCATGGGGGGATGTTTCATTTGCCGCTCAGACCGCTGAAGGCAGTGACCATTTCAATTTTTTCCTTGGATTCGAGAGGAATATCTGGATCGCCCTGTCATTCACTCTCGCCTGGATCATCTCTCCCATCGTCTGGCAACGGATACAAGCGGCTCGTACGGAACGTGATGTCAGGATAGGCTTGCTGGGAGCTGGAGGAGCCTTTTTCGTTTTTTTCGGCTGCGTCGTTTTGATCGGGATATTGTCTCTTCCTTTATCCATGGCCGGGGATCGCACAGACACCATTCTCTCTATGCTGATCTTTTCACATGCGGGTCACCTTTTGAGCGGAGTTCTGTTTCTTGCAATCATTGCAGCAATCATGTCCACAATGGACACGGCCATTAACACCGGCGCCTTGTCGTTGACAAAAGATATCTATCAGCAGCTTATTCCTTCGACGCGTCAAAAAAATGCTGTGTTTGTGAGCCGGGGGGCGATTCTGGCGGTGGGAGTCCTTGCCTTTCTCATCGCCACAAGGCTTCAGGGCATTCTGAAGACTCTTGGCTTGGCCTCTGAAGTTATGGCAGAAGGGATGTTTATTCCTGGTGTCGCCATGATCTTTTTAAAGAAAAGATATCCAATGGCAGGAATGCTGAGCCTCGTCCTGGGGAGTGGATATGCCTTGTTAGGATTCCTTAATGGGATCGGCCTCGTACATCTCAATTGGCCCGCATGGCCTTTTTCGGTGCCTTACGGAGTCACACTCTCTCTCATGGGATTTATCATCGGTTTTATAATTGATAGGCACAAAAGAAAATTGTCAGATTCTGAAATTAAATAAGCGAGGACGCTGTGCAAATAGATATTTACTGTATGCTGTGATTTGTATATTATCTTACGTGAATAATTCAGGTGGAAGATGGATT
>JAGLRY010000192.1 GCA_023135995.1 Candidatus Aminicenantota bacterium
GCCACCTGAAGCGAGGTGGATTGGTGGTCCTGCACGTTTGGAAACCTATGATTATAAGGTGGCACCGTGAGGAGCGTTCCCCAGGTGCCACCTGTATTCGGTAAGACTATTTACTGCTTACGGCATCCAGCAGCTGGCACATTTCAACGAGTTTGATGAACTCAGTTCGGTAGCCATGTCTGTCTTGGCCTTTGCCTTGCTGGGCCAGTTTCAGAACGTCTTCGTAGGAGGATTGTCCCTTAAACTCTGAATCTCTCAAGAGCATGCCGAACTCAGCGACAGCTGCGGAGAATTTGAAGTTTTCGGAAGCTTTAGCGAGGGCGATGTTTTTGTCGGCCAGTGGGATTTCGAGCAGTTGGCTTTTCTTGCCGTCCGGTTTTTTGTACCGCAGCTTAACTGTCAAAATCTCTTTGCTCCTGTAAGCTTTGGGGTCTATCTTGATCACCTGGTATTTGAGATCTCCCACCACCGGAACCTCTTCTTTGCTCCCGTAGGGGATGACTTCGTAAAGAGCGGTGACCGTGTGCCCTGCACCCAACTCTCCGGCATCTTTGGTGTCGTCGGCGAAATCTTCCTTTTTGAGCATACGATTCTCATAGCCGATGAGCCTGTAGGCCTTCACTTTTGCCGGGTTGAACTCCACTTGGATCTTGACATCCTTGGCGATCGTAAAGAGGGTGCCGCGCATGTCGTTGACAAAGACTTTTTTGGCCTCGAGAAGGTTGTCGATGTAGTGGTAATTGCCGTTCCCTTTGTCCGCGATCTGTTCCATGCGGCCGTCTTTGTAATTGCCCATGCCGAAGCCTAATATCGTCAGAAAAATACCTTTTTCCCGTTTGTCCTCGATCGTGCGAACAAGCTCGGATGTGCTGGAGATCCCCACATTGAAATCGCCGTCTGTGGCCAGGATGATCCGGTTGTTGCCATCAGGGATAAAATTCTCCCATGCCACCTTGTAGGCCAGTTGGATGCCAGCTCCGCCTGCGGTTGAACCTCCCGCGCTCAGCCGGTCGAGGGCGGTAAAAATCTTTTCTTTTTGGTTTGCAGGAGTTGACGGCAGCACGAGGCCAGCAGCTCCAGCATAAACAACGATCGAGACTCTGTCTTTCTCGCCCAGTTCATTGACCAAGAGTTTAAAAGCCTTTTTGAGCAAGGGGAGTTTGTTGGCAGGTTCCATGGACCCGGAGACATCCAGCAGAAACACCAGATTACTCGGGGGAAGATGCTTGGATTCCAGCATTTTTCCCTGAAGCCCGATGTGGATCAATCGATGGTCCGGATTCCACGGGCAGCCCGAGATCTCGGTATAGATTGCGAAAGGTTGTGTCTTTTTCGGCAGAGGGTAGTCGTAGGAGAAGTAGTTGATCATCTCTTCGATCCGCACCGCATCTTTGTAGGGGTACTGATTGGTGTTGATAAACCGACGGACATTGGCATAGGATGCTGTATCCACGTCGATGGAGAAGGTCGAAAGGGGGTTCTTCAGAGCATCGAGAAAAATATTTTCGTAGATCCTGTCGTATTCTTCGGTGTTGAACTGACTGTAGTGAGATGCGGGATAAGGCAGTTCGGATGGACTCATCCGGTAGAGCGCCTGTTTTTTAGCATCACGCCGAACACCACCGATAACGCCACCGACAACAGCGCTCACCACTCCTTTATCTAGCAGCGCTTCCTCTTTTTCGGCGAGCATGGGCAAAACTTCGAGCTTGAAGATCAATGTTGCGGTCTTCTTTTTGGCAGAGAGTTCCGCCCGGAGGACCATGCTCTTAGTCCCCGGGAGTTCGGCCTTCACTTTGTACGTACCAAAATCCAAGTTCTTGAAGATAAAATAACCGTTCTGGTTTGATATCGTTTTTGATTCAAGCCCAGTCACCACGTTCTTTGCTGTCAGGATCACTCCGGGCAAAGCGTTGCCCTGTGTGTCATAGACATGGCCTTTGATGATCCCAAAATCCTTGACCGGGGATGCGTTCATGACGAGCACCAATCCAAAGATAATGCTCAACATTCCCAATCCAAACCAATTCTTTTTTGGCATTTTTGCCTCCTTATTGGAATTGCTTCTAACCTATCTTTATTTCTCATCCCCACACCTTTATACAATCTGTGCAGGAAAATATTCCCCACGACTTTACAAACGAAAATTCGCCAGAGAGTGATACCCATAAATCACTTGAAATGATTCTTTGTTGCGTATAACTTAAAAGCCCTGAATCGTTCATAACATTCTGTTTGACAGGTCTCTGAACAAAAAGTTCCGATGGATGTTCAAAAAAGAGAGAATATGGTCGGCACGTGGTATGCCATTGCCGCCTATGTCGTCTGGGGAATCCTCCCTCTCTATTGGAAAGCTCTAAAACATATTCCTGCAAGAGAGATCCTCGCGCACAGGGTCATTTGGTCATTTGTCTTCCTCTGCCTCTTTAACACAGTCAGAAAACGATGGCCTGAGGTCAAACAAGACTACACACACAAGCTCAACAGGGTGTCCAGCCTGCTCAGTGCTTTGATCATCGGAGCAGTCTGGTTCATCTATATCTGGGCGATCAATGCCAACCATGTTGTTGAAGCCAGCATGGGATACTACATCAATCCCCTTGTCAGTGTTTTGTTGGGAATGATATTTTTGAAAGAGCGGCTGACATTCTGGCAGAATATCGCTTTTGTATTGGCCATCCTTGGCGTGGTTTTTTTGACTGTTCAGCACGGGAGGTTTCCCTGGATCGCCCTGTCACTCGCTGTGGGTTTTGGACTCTACGGCTTGTTGCGAAAAACATCCCGCGTAGGATCGATCACTGGATTAACGGCGGAAACGGCGATCCTTACCCCGGCAGCGCTTGTATTTTTATTACTTCTCGTTTTTAGAAAGACAAGCGAGGTTGCAGGAGCCTCTATGACCACACACCTGCTTCTTATCGGAGCCGGTATCGCCACCGCTGTTCCATTGGTGTGGTTTGCGAAGGGAGCGCGGCGAATACCGCTTTCGATGATAGGCTTCTTCCAGTACCTCGCTCCGACCATCACGCTTCTTTTGGGGATTTTTGTGTTCAAGGAGCCGTTCACGACCACACATCTGATCAGCTTCGGTCTGATCTGGGCCGCCCTTATTATATACACTTCATCTCAAACTCGGTTTATGAAAAGACTCCAACCGAAAGCTTTTCCATAAGCTGAAGCATACAATGATTGGCAAGTCTGAGACTTTGGAGATCTCTCTCAGGAGCAGTTTTTTCTAGAGTTCGGGCAGGAAAACGATAATCAGTTATTCAGAGCTCCCTGTTTCACCCAGTTTTCAAACAAAGCGATCACTTCGACACTCAGCGGGGGAAGATCCTGTGGCATCCTGAACCCGTTAATGTTCTCACCCTTTATTTTGTGGATCAAGTAACTGTTGTTGGGTTCAAACGGTTTGATGCGCAGCACAGATGGCCGTTGACTACTCGGTACGTTGACAATGGAGCTATAAGATTGCTCTTGAGTCAGATTCATTCCCCCTGCGTTGATAGGGCCCATATGACAAGTTGGGAGTGCACAGCTGTCGCCGAAAATGGGCTGAATTTCCTGAGAGAAACTGACTGATGTTGGCTCCTCGACCAGATCGATCGTGAATGCGTCATCAAGGTCGAAAGATTCGCCGTTCACATTGATAACCCTCAAGGATATCTCTTGGCCACCTTGGAGATCCGCCGAAGGCTTGAGGCAGACCATAATCTTGCTTTTGCTCACGTATTCGATCATATCCACCTTTACGCCGGAATCGCTCATATGAACCATGACTCCAGGATGAAAATTTTTCCCTCTGATGGTAACAGTGTTATATTCATTCATAGTTAGCACGTCAGGAGAGGCTTTGGTCAACTGGATTAAGTTTCCGTTTGTGCCAGCGGGTTTGAGGGTCACGCTTTTTGTAAAAGTTGCGCCGTTGAGTTTTCCCTTCAAACGCGGTCCTTTTCGTAGGTCCAGGTCAAGCAATACCAGCTCGCTAGAGAGATTCAGATTCCCTGTGAAAGTTTTTCCGTCAAAACTGCCATTGGTGATTTTTCCATAATCATCCCCGATGAATCCGAATCCAGTGATCTCTGTAGTCTGTGCTGTTTCGGTTTCTTCGAGGGTTTCCTTTTGAATGAGCTGCAATAACACCGGCGTCTTAACCTTGTTGAGAGTGATCGTTCCTTTCCATACTTTCTGGATGATTTTGGAGGCACCCTGGGGGTAGAGTATCATGGGCTGCTTCCCTTTGATCTGAGGATCTGTGGATTTGAAGTTTCCTTTGAGAATTCCGCTTGTTTTTTTATGCGAGAGCGTCAGCGTGTGTGTATAGGTCGTTGTCTCGCCCTCTTCATTCGGCGCTCCGGTGACATCGATCTTTAGAGTGATTTTATTCCCTTTTACTGAGAACTTCTGAAAGGAGTAAACGCTGAGATCATCTGGCGCGAGCTCAAAGCTGTCGGGTAGTAACGAGGAACCGGCGCCGCCTTTCTTGTACGCATTCAGGTTCAATATCGCAGGAAATTCACGCTGGCCAGATTCCGTTCGAATACGGATCGATCCTTCCCAGGCTCCATCGACGCGAGCTTCAAAAAATGTTTCCTGTTCTTGCGCGCGAATTAACACGATCAGCAACAAGACAAGCGCAGAGAGTAAGCAACAGAGCAATTTTTTATTGATCATCGATTCCCTCCTCAATTTATATGACATACTTCTCATTTAGCCTGAACTATCCAGGCTAACTTAGGTATGACATATTCTGATTGTATTAATACTAGAATACAGTCAATACCCTATTAATCCCATATTATAACAAAGAATTGTTTGTGTTTCCAGTACATCT
>JAGLRY010000193.1 GCA_023135995.1 Candidatus Aminicenantota bacterium
GAAGACTTTGTAGTGAGATCAGCTCTCCTGAAAAGTAAAAAATGTCGATTATTAAAAGCACATTGAAAACGGAAATCTTAAGGTGATTCACTGGGAGAATATTGTAAATATTTGATATTGTTTTTGTTGAATAAAGTATCGACATTTTTTATGAATAGTTCAGGTTAAATGTATTTTTGCCACTTGACGGCAATCCTGTCCACAGCCTTAAGCGACGCTTCGATCTCCTCATCGGAATGAGCAACCGCTATGGTTCCATACCCATGAAAGATGTTGAATCCTTCCTCTAGCATGGACAGTTTGAATATTTTTTCGCGCAGCTTAAAATCAGAGACCTCCGGATTCCAGGTTTCTTCGGGGGATGTGATGTGTTCGACACTAGAGTGGAGAAAGTGAACACCGATGATAGAGCTGTTTTTCGCCGTAGGAGCACCGTCTCCTGTACATCGGACATGGAATCCATGAGATCTAAAGATCTCCTCAACTTGGTTTCTGACCCGTTCGCCCAGTCTTCCAATCCGGGGATAGATCTCCTCTTCGTGGGAAATTAGGTATTGGAGGAAGCTGATTCCCGCTTGCATAGACGCCGGGTGTGCGGAAAAAGTGCCGCCCTCGAACTTGACCTTTTGGATATCTTTGACATCAGTCCCGCATAGAGCCATGATCTCTTCTTTGCCTGCCAGTGCACTCACCGGCATTCCCCCGCCGATGGCTTTTCCCAGCACCGTTAAATCAGGGATGACGCCATAAAGTGTCTGAAGGGGTCCTGCGTGGAAGCGGAATCCGGATACTACCTCGTCGAAGATGAGTACAACACCGTATAGATCGCACAGTTCTCTAGCTCTTTGGATATATTCGGGCTGACCAAAAATAAAGCCGCCCGCTCCGATGAAAGGCTCGACGATCAAACAGGCTGCATTTTTCCCGAACTCAGAAAACTTGGCATCCAGATCATCCACATTATTGAATTTGGTCATGATGATGCTGGTATCGATTCCAGCGGGGAGTCCGGCCGATTCGATCCGGTTCAATCCCATGTCATAAACGGATATCCCCTTCAGTGCATAGGGTTGAGCACCATGCCAGCCTCCTCCCACTTTGAATAAAAAATCTCTCTGCGTGTAGGCCTTTGCCAGCATAATGGCATACATGGAGGCCAGTGTTCCGCTTGTTGTGAATCGGATCTTATCCGCATGCATTCTGGAAAGGATGATCTCTGCAAGCTCATTCTGCAGGAATCCAGGGAATCCGGTGGCCAAACCCTGTCCCTTGCCAAAAAAGTCGATCAGAGTCTTAATCACGACTGGAGGATTATGCCCCAATATGTTTGCAAAGTGACCCTGCCAGAAATCCACGTATGTGTTTCCATCTATGTCTGTAACGGTGGATCCGCTACAATAGTCATCATAAAAAGGGAAAGGAGCAAAAAGCCGCAGGTTGTGGCTTCCCCCACTGATCTGGTTTTGGATTGATCTTTGGTAGAGAGATTCAGATTTTTTATGCGTCTGGCGATAATTTTGGATCAGATCTTCGAGTAGAGCTTCCTTATCCATCCTGACTCCACTGCGGTGATAAAATGGGTCTCTTCCCGGTTAAAGGAATATTCTTATACTATAAACATAGAATCACTGTCAAAACTTTTCTAAACTGCCGTAAACAGTAAAGTTAGCGAAGAAGCTTCTGTAATTTGGATGCAAGTTCGGCATTCACGGCTTGGAGTTGCTTATGGATATCTCGTGCACTCTGATAATCCTCAAGGTTGAGGAAGCAGATCCCCAAGTTGTAGTAAGCATAGGCATTGTCAGGACGGAGTTCGATGGCTCTCTGTAGAGGTACCACAGCAGGAGCGAATTTCTTCAGATACATGTATCCGGTCCCGATGCTCATCCATCCGTCGGCATTCTCTGGATTAATCTCGACAAGCTTTTTGTATGTTTCGATGGATTCGTTGTATTTTTTCTGTTGAGTATAACAATATCCCAGATTGGAATAGGCAAACTCGAAATCGGGCCTGACTTCTATCGCTCTTTTAAAGGTCTCGATAGCCTCGTCAAAGTTCTTCAACTTGACATACATGTACCCGAGGTTATAGATCGCATCCGCGTCCTGTGGGTTCAGATCGATCATTTTTTTTGTGGCTTCGATAGCTTTGTCCGGCATCCCGGCTTCATCATACATCTTGATGATTCTGTTGAAATAATACTTGGCGTCATCCGGATTCAGATCTGTGAGTTTTGTATATGTTTCCGCGGCTTTGTCGTACTGGCCGGTTTTATGGTAGACATCAGCAAGTTCACTCATGATCTGTGTGTCTAGTGCGTTTATTTCCACTGCATGTTCAAGGGAGGCACTGGCCTGCTCCAGCTGATCGAGCTCCATCTGGCAAAGACCAAGGTGGTAGTAGGCGTCACCTGGATTTCCAGGATTTTTATCAAGATAGGTCTTGAAGGCGTCAGCGGCCTTATCGAATTCTTTCAGTTCTTCATGGGCTATGCCCACGAGATAATAGGCCTGTGTGTTATCAGGATTGAGCTCCGCCGCTTTGGTTAACGGGGGGATCGCCTCTTTCCACTTCCTCATCTTTAGATAGACATCGCCGAGTCCTTGATAGGCATGATCCAAAGAAGGGTCAAGTTCAATGATTTTGTTAAAGGTGGATGCCGCAGAACCATAGTTTCTCTGTTCAACTTGGATTGTCGCGATTTTCATATGGGCATCAAGTTCATCCGGTTTGAGTTTCAACACGGCTTTTAATGCCTTTTCCGCTTGAGAGTTCCTTCCCAGTGCTGCATAGACCTTCCCCGCAAGGTAGGCTCCCTCATATGTCGAAAAATAATCTTCGGGTGTCTGGTCCTTGAACTTTGTGTGTTTGCTTTGCTTGGAAATTCCTTGGAAGAGGTTTGCCTGCAGAGTAAACTTCGTGCGGGCGTCCAGGAAGACGATCATCCCCAAGACTTTTCCATCCATGCTGATAATGGGAGCCCCGCTGAAGGTCTCCACAGCCTCTACGGTTGTTTCGATGAACCTTTGGTGGGGTGAATACTCGGTCAATTTTTCGATAGTCCCCTCGGCCACCTGGATCGCTCCTGTTTCACTCCCCCCAACAGCAAAAACCTTATTGCCTATCCCTGCATCCATGACATTTCCCATTGCAAGTGCAGGAGATTTGCTTTTTGCTCTTAAGATCGCGATATTATAGTTTTTATCCACGCCAATGATCCCTTCGATCTTGACTTTTTTCCCCTTGAAATCTTTCCCCTCGACTTTTTCGGCCTGGCTTATGAGACTGTAGTTTGTGAGCATTATTTCCTGGCCGATCATAAATCCAGTGCCTTGTGCAACTTGGTTTTTATCCCTGTCGAAAGCAACAAAAGAGATGACGCTCTGTTGATAAGCTTCCAAAACACGTGTTGCATCACCTGATTGGGAGAAGAGAGTTGGCTGCGGACACAACAGAAGAAAAACTCCGATTATGGAATAAATGATGGCTTTGTGATTCTTCATCCTTTCCTCCTTATGAATAGCTAGTCTGGTTTATTAACGAATTATTGTGTTCGTTATGATTGTTTAGATTTTTATGAATAATCCATGCTTATATCAAACTAATCAATTTACACTCTGCAGCTCTCTCTGTCAAATCTTCATTCTGGATTCTTTATAAAAATGGATTATTCACGGACCAAGGTTATAGTAGCGGCAAGGAAGTGGCTCATGAAGCTGTAGTGAACTACCGCGATTGAGCTACAACGAAGCCGATGCTATGAGATCGGTTCGCCCGAAGGGTAAAAAATGTCGATTAAAAAAAGCAGAAAATGGTTATAGGAATTGTCATTGAAGTTCCCGATAAAATTAAGGTCAAATACTAAAACTATTCTTGTAATTATAGATATCGACATTTTTTATGAATAATTCATAAAAAAGTTAAACGAAGTAGGCTTTGACAAAAATGGAGGCATCGGATAGCTTATTTTTTGTGAATAAGACTCGTTCCATTTATTTTCTGACACTGTTAGGGATTATTGTGTGGATCGCAGCCGCTTTCGCTGCACCCTATCTGAAGAGCCAATCATCTGCTTACGGAAACTTGATCTATGCTATCTTCTCTCCAACGTGCCATCAAATTTCTTCAAGGTGTCTTACTCTATACGGGAATCCGTTAGCCGTATGCACGCGTTGTTTGGGGATATACATTGGATTTTTCCTGGGCACATGTTTATTCCCTGTACTCCGAGGACTCTCGTCAGAGTCCCTTCCCAAGGCCAAAATTCTAATCCTGATGAGCCTGCCGATCGTTATAGATACAGCGGCGAATGTGGTGTCGCTTTGGACTTCACTGCATTGGCTTCGATTGGCCACAGGTGTGACCTGGGGAGCCGTTCTCCCCTTTTATTTCATTCCCGGAGTCACAGATATTTTTAAAAAGGTTGAATTGTCGGATAAAAAAACAATAGAATAGTATCCGACCGGAGGAGGAATCATGACTAACGAACGTCCATCCTTTTTCATGCCAGCTCTGATCGGAGGTGGTTTAGCAGGGATTCTTTCCGGGATCCCATTCATCAATTGTCTCTGTTGTCTCTGGATCATAGGTGGAGCGATGTTGGCTGCCTATTTGCTGTCAAAGGATTCAAAAGTCCCCCTGAGTTCGGGGGATGGAGCGATTGTTGGCGCTCTCGCAGGGGTCATTGCTGCGATCGCGGATTTTTTTGTCAGCATTCCTTTCCAAGCTATGAGCGGAAAAATGGCTCAAAATATCATGGAGAAAGTTTCTGAATACGCCGACGAGATGCCCCAAGGTTGGGAAAGCTTCCTAGAGGGAGGCGGATTTGAGGCATCTATGGCCATGAACATTTTTGGTTTGTTGATAGCGGCCGTTGTTTTCTCCATATTGGGAGCACTGGGTGGGATCCTCGGCATGTCCATGTTCGGAAAAAAAATATTTCCAGCTCAGGGAAACGTTACAATAGACGTCCCAAAGGAAGACAGTGGTGTTAAAGACCCAAGTGATCGTTAACCCTGAATCTGATCGGGGCCGTACCGGAAAAAGATGGGGGCAGATCAGGGAAGCCCTTAAGACTTTTCTGAAAGAATTCAAATACGAATTCACTGAGAAACCACTCCAGGCCATAGAAATCTCCCGAGCAGCTATAAAAGAAGGCTCAGAACTGATTATTAGCGTTGGCGGAGATGGGACGATCAACGAGATCGCCAACGGTTTCTATGAGGGGAGAGATTTTATCAACCCACAGACGATCCTGGGGATCGTACCTTCCGGAAGGGGTAGCGATTTCAGCCGAAGCTTGAACATCGCTCCTGGCCTCAGGAATGCCCTCCGAATCATCACCGAAGCCCCATCTCACTCGATCGACATCGGACGCATCCGGTATATCGATCATTCCGGAAACGATCAGGAGAGGATTTTTCTGAATATCTCTGATTTTGGTATGGGCGGAGAAGTTGTCAAACGTATGGACCAGAATAGATTAAAGAGAAAAGCATCATCCTATCTCAAATGCACAATTGCGGCCTTAATCCATTACAGAAATAAGAGAGTTCGACTCCGGATTGATGATAAGGATTTTCCGGATGGTGAATACCTGATCGGGGCTGTCTCCAACGGAAGAGTCTTTGGGAAAGGGATGAAGATTGCACCCCAGGCCAAGCTAGATGACGGCTTATTCGATGTCGTTCTGATCAAGGGTATGAAGGCTTTGGAATTTTGTGTGAACGCATGGCGCGTGTATGCAGGCACTCACCTCTCGCATTCCAAGATCTCAGTGATCCGGGGAAGAAAGATCGAAGCCATCCCTGAAAAGGGAGAGGAGGATGTCTTAATCGAAGTGGATGGTGAACAGGTCGGCAGACTTCCCGCAACCTATGATATCGTCCACAAGCGCATCCTTGTCAAAGGATACCTCTGATTCTCTATGAATCTTCAGAAGGCGAGTTATTTTTATGCTTTAGATAGAAGGTCCTATCGTCTGTCATCCAAAGTTTACCGTCTTTGTCATAGAATTTATAGATGACGGTCTTTCCTTTGATATAATCTTTGTTGTAGCCAAATCGATTCATGATTTTGGAAATGTAGTTCCTTGTTTCACGATATGGGGGAATACCGTTGTATTTCTTCACGGCTTCTTGTCCTGCATTGTAAGCGGCGAGAACTAGCTTCGTTTTTCCATTGTAAAGCTTGATAAGGTCTTTGAGGTATTTGACTCCCCCTTCGATGTTCTCTGTAGGATCAAAGACGTTTTTTACACCATACTGGATGGCGGTTGCGGGCATCAACTGCATCAACCCCAGCGCACCCTTAGAAGAGACAGCAAAACGGTCGTAATTGGATTCAGCGCGTATGATCGAATGGATAAGCGTGTGCTCCACTCTATATTTCTTCGCGATTCTCCGGATCAGTTCATCGTATTCTGCCTTCAGCTGAGGATTGGTGTAGAGCCCGGCTCTCAAAAGAGGACCCACACATAAAATGATTAAACCGAAACAGGCAATTTTTTTGACGAAACTATCCATCAGATCGATCTCTTTTATTTAGCATCCAGCTAGCTACCCATATGATGGCAAACTTTAAAAACAAATTCAATCCCCTTTAAGGGTGATTTTTTGTGCTTGTTCCTTTTTGGCGAACGGTTAAGCCGTTGATTTTACGGAAGGAGTTCTTCCAGAATTTTTGTGCTCCTTTTCAGAGCGAATTCCAACTGGTCCACTTTGGGCCCTCCAGCCTGTGCAAAATCAGGGCGGCCTCCTCCTCCGCCGCCGACGAAGGGAGCGATTTTTTGGATGATATCCACAGCGCTGATGCGGTCCACGAGGTCTCTGGTCACGGCTGATACAAGAAAAACCTTTTCTCCGGTTTTTCCTCCTAAAATGATCACTCCAGAACCGATCTTCTGTTTGAGTGAGTCGGCCAATCCTCTGAGTTCCCCAGTGTTCAATTCTTCCACCCGCTGTATCATTACGCGGATACCTTTAACTTCCTCGACATGATCTTCTTTTTTATGGTATTTCGCATTGGCCAGTTTTTGTCGCAGGGTGCGAGACTCTTTTTCTTTCTCTTTCAAGGATTCTTTCAACCGGTCTAACGAATGAAGAATGTCTTTTCTGGGAGAGTTTACAGATTGCTGAATATCAGAGAGGAGCTCATCGGTTTCCTGGTAATCTTTAAGCGCTTCCTCACCCGTGAGTGCTTCGATCCTGCGCATGCCCGCTGCAACACTGGATTCAGATACAATCTTTAACATGCCGATCTCACCCGTGTTTGCCACATGAATGCCCCCACAGAGTTCCTTGCTGAAATCATCGATTCTGACCATCCTCACTTTTTCGCCATACTTTTCCTCAAAAATGGCGGTAGCTCCCGCGCTGATCCCCTCCTCAAGAGAGACGATAGCTGTGTCCACATCGATGTTTTCTCTTATTTTTTCATTCACTCGATACTCGATCTGCCGGATTTCAGGGTTCGATAAAGCTGCAAAATGGGTAAAATCGAATCTCAAACGATGGGAGGATACAAGAGACCCAGCCTGTTTGATGTGATCTCCCAAGATCTGTCTCAGCGAAGCGTGGAGAAGATGGGTGGCCGTATGATTCTTTTGAATATTGTTTCGTGTGGACAAATCGACAGAGGCCTCGAGAGTGTCACCGACTCTCAATACACCTGAGAGCATTTGGATCTTGTGCGTGATAATATCTGGGATAGGGTGATACGTTGTTTTCACAAGGGCGGAAAAGTGTGGATTTATCAAGGTTCCGGTATCTCCCACCTGTCCACCAGCTTCAGCATAAAAGGGTGTTTGATCGAGAACGACTTCTCCCGACTCTCCCTCTTTTATTTCCTGGGTAAGCTTCCCGTTCTTTAAAATGGCCAGGACCTCGACATCGAAGCTTTTCACATGATCATAACCGACGAATTCAACAGAAACATCCTTGATCGACTCGTAGACCTTCCGATCTTTGTCTATAGCGTCGCCTTTCCAGGACAAGCGTGCCCGATGACGCTGCTCCTCCAGCTCTTTGGCAAAGCCTTCGCGGTCAACCGCGACTTTTTGTTCAAGCGCCAATTCCTCGGATAGATCGATGGGAAATCCAAAAGTGTCGTACAGCTTGAAGAGTTTATCTCCCGGGAGGACGTTCTTTCCAGTTTCCCTGAGCTCTTCGATGTACTGGTTAAAAGTCTTGAGCCCTGAGGAAAGAGTCAGAGCGAATCGATTCTCTTCAGATAGGCAGACTTTCGAAATGTATTCAGCGGAAGAGAGCAGCTCTGGATAAGCATCTTTCATGATATCTGTCACATCACTGACGAGTTTGTAGAGGAATGGCTCTTCCAATCCGAGAGAAGTTCCGCACCGGAACGCTCTTCGGATAAGCCGACGGAGCACATAGCCTCGGCCGTCATTTGAGGGCATTATGCCGTCTCCGATCAAGAAAGACACGGCGCGCACATGATCTGCGATGACTCGAGCAGCGACATCTCCCTCATCTCCTGAGGGATATTCTCTTCCAGCAAAATTACAGATGGTCTCGATCAGCGGATGGAAGAGATCTGTGTCATAATTATTTGTCTGACCTTGAAGCACGGTAGCAACTCTCTCCAATCCCATACCCGTATCGATGGAGGGAGAAGGCAGCGGGTTGAGTTTCCCAGTATCATCCTGATCGAACTGCATAAAAACCAAATTCCAGAGTTCAAGAAAACGATCACTCCCGCTTTCTATGAGATCGTGAGGATTCCCCTCCTCCATGCTCTCGCCTAAGTCATAATGGATCTCAGAACAGGGTCCACAGGGGCCGGTCTCTCCCATGGCCCAATAATTATCTTTTTTCCCGAATCGGAAGATCCGGTCAGCGGGCACTCCGATTCTTTTGTGCCACAACTCATAAGCTTCATCATCGTCAAGGTAGATCGTCACATAGAGCCTATCTTTGGGCATCTTATAGATTTCGGTGACGAGTTCCCAAGCATAGTCGATCGCATCTTTCTTGAAATAATCTCCGAATGAAAAGTTCCCCAGCATTTCAAAGAAGGTGTGATGTTTGTTGGTTTTTCCGACCTGTTCCAAGTCATTGTGTTTTCCACTCACACGCATACACTTTTGAACAGAGGCAGCCCTTTTGTAACTCCGTTTTTCCAATCCAAGGAACACATTCTTGAATTGGTTCATACCAGCATTGGTGAACAGAATTGTAGGGTCATCCTGAGGAAGAAGGGGGGAACTTCTTATGACCTTGTGATCTTTGTCAGCGAAAAAGTCTAGGAACGCCTCCCTGATCTGCTGGGCTTTCATTTAATGTTCTTCTTCAGTCTCCGACTCAACTGGTTCTTTTTTCGCCCCTCTCTCTACCTTACCCATCTCTTTTTCCATGTCTTCCATGGCTACGTCCAGGGTCGATCGGATTCCCATCACCCTGAGTTTGAAGTTATCAGGACTGGAGGAGTACCTCAAACCCTGTTCATAGGAGATATATCCTTCTTTGTAGAGTTGATAGATGGACTGGTCAAAAGTCTGCATACCATACTGAGAAACGCCAGATGTGATGGCATCCCTTATCAGCACGGTCTTCTCTCTATCATTGATGCAATCTTGGATGTAGGGTGTGTTGATCATCACTTCGACTGCAGGGACTCGACCGTTCTCGTCCTTCTTGGGGATTAGCCGCATGGAGATGACGGCCCTCAGTATGCTCGACAGCTGAATCCTGATCTGCCGTTGCTGATGTGGAGGGAATACGGCAATAATCCTGTTGATCGTCTCTGCGGCATCCAATGTGTGTACGGTACTCAATACGAGGTGTCCTGTTTCTGCGGCCAGAAGTGCTGTTTCGATGGTCTCCAAATCCCTCATCTCTCCAACCATGATGATATCGGGGTCCTCACGGAGTGATGCTCTCAGACCTCTTGAGAATGTCAGGACATCCACACCCACTTCTCTTTGGCTGATCGTGCTTTTTTTATCCCGGTGGAGATACTCGATTGGGTCTTCGATGGTGATAATGTTTTCCATGCGGTTTTCATTGATGTGGTCGATCATCGCAGCCAAGGTGGTTGTCTTTCCTGTTCCCGTTGTCCCAGTGACCAAAACAAGACCTCTTTGCTCCAATGAGATCTTTTCCAGAACTTCTGGAAGCAGAAGATCTCGAATCGTCATAACTTCGAGTGGAATGATCCTCAAGACGACTCCGTAACTCCCCCTCTGCTGAAAGATACTTCCGCGGAATCGGCCGAATCCTGCGAGGCTGTAAGCCAGGTCCACGTCCAAATCTTCTTTCAGCCTCTCTTTCTGAAAATCATTCGTTACTTGGTCAGCCAATTCCCGGGTGTTTTCTGGAGATAACCTCGGGAAGCTTGTCATGGGGCTGAGCTTCCCATGAATCCTCAGAATCGGATAATTCCCAGCCTTCAGGTGAAGGTCAGAAGCATCGCTTTCAATGGCAATCTTTAAAAGTTCATCAATGTCCATTGTCCACCTCCTCTTTTTGCGTTTGTTTTGTGAATTTGCGTCGGCTCATGATTCCTCGAATTCTCTTGGATCCTTGTGTCCGTTTCTATGATCATGACGCTCAGGCTTTTGGAAGGATGTCCAATATACTGAGCAGCCTAATCATTATATCTGAATTCGTTGTTTTCTCACAACACGTTTATCTGTTTTAACCGATATTCTATTTAGTCGCGTGACAAAGAAAAATGGGATTCCGAGGTGTCCATGTTATATGTATGTCAACCAATTATGTTTGTCTTCTATTTCTGCGTTGATATATCCAAAAAACACTTCTTGAAGTTTTGAGGTGATCGGACCTCTTTTGCCACTGCCGATCGTTATCTTATCGATGGAACGTATGGGCGTGATCTCTGCAGCAGAGCCTGTGAGGAATACCTCATCCGCGATATAGAGCATCTCTCGAGGAATAGTTTGTTCATAAAGCGGGATGTTTAAGTCCTTCGCGATATGCCTGATGCAGTTGCGTGTGATCCCAGGCAAAACAGATGATGCCAAAGGGGGAGTGAGAAGATAGCCATCGATCACGAGAAAAACATTCTCTCCACTGCCTTCGCTGACGTGGCCCTGGGGATTTAGAGCGATTCCCTCTTCATATCCGTTGAGAATGGCCTCCATTTTAATCAGCTGGGAATTCATGTAGTGTGCTCCTGATTTTGCAAGAGTAGGAAAAGTATCTGGTGCCATCCGTCGCCAAGTCGAGACACAAACATCCACTCCATTTTCCAAGGCATCTTCCCCGAGGTATGTCCCCCATTCCCAGACAAGTATGGCGCAATCAACAGGATTTGGAAAAGGATCCACACCCAGTGTTCCATAACCTCGGTATACGATCGGTCTGATGTAGCAGGATTTTAGATTATTAGCTTTGATCGTGTTGATGATCGCTTGATTGAACTCATCTTGGGAGTACGGAACTCCCATCCTGTACATTTTACAAGAATTATACAACCTCTGTGTGTGTGCACCCAGACGAAAAATAGCAGTTCCCCGGGAATTTTCATACGCCCTTAAACCCTCAAAAATGGAACTTGCGTAGTGGATGACGTGAGACGCAATATGGATGTTGGCCTCTGACCAGGGAATCAACTGGCCGTTCATCCAGATTTTTGCATTTTCATTAAATGGGCTCATTCAAGACTCCTTTTTACCTGGATTATTCACGAGTCGAGGCCACCCCACCCTAACATTAATGGAGGCAAGGCGCAAAGGATGCAG